>NZ_CP158299.1:0-245000 GCF_040256395.1 Deinococcus sonorensis KR-87
TGGTGAACTGGGACGAGGTCAGCCGGCTGTACCAGCAGAGCCAGTGAGCTGACGGTTCAAGAAGGGCGGCCCACTCCCGAAACCGGAGTGGGCCGCCCTCTTGTGTGCCTCAGCCGACGTCCAGGCCCACCAGCCCCTGGGGGTTGCTCCAGGCCTGCGCCAGTCCCAGTTCCAGCGCCCTGAGCGGGTCCGGTTGACCGGGCGGTCCGGCCAGCACCAGCACCGGCAGGGCTTCCAGGCCCACGCTGCCGGCGTGGTCCAGCCGTTCCAGCACCGCCTCGAAACTCCAGTCAGCGGCCCACAGCCGCTTGAGCGCGTGCAGCACCTCATGGCCCGGCGGCCGGGCCAGCGCCTGCTCGCCCCGGCGCTGGCCCGGCCGGCGCAGGTGCACCGGCCCTCGGTCCAGCTCGGCGTGGTGCAACGCGCGGAACAGCAGCTGCACGTCATCGTCCAGCAGGGCGCTGGTCCGCACCAGCTGGGCGGCCTGATGACACAGCGGCTCCAGCAGGTCCTCGTCAATGCGCTGCGGCTGCACCGGCGCGAACAGCCGCCGCAGCTGCTCCGGCAGGTTGTTCTGACGGTAGTAGCCTTCCTCGAAGGTCGAGGGGATCACGAACCCGGCGGCCAGCTCTCCGGCGTGGCGCGCCAGCCAGCGGGTTTCGGTGCCGACCAGCGGTTCCGGCAGTTCCTGAGCTTCGTACAGCGTATACATGCGAGTCATAGCCTACCCAGCCGGGGCGTGATTTGTGTCAGCTGAGCAGCTCAGGCGCCGCCGGGTTTGAGGGTGCCCACGCCCGGCGTGTCGATGCCGCCCGACTCCGGTTCCGCGACAGGCTCGTTGCTCAGCGGGGCCGGCAGCGTGCCGCCGGCGATCACCGTCTCGAACTCCTCCAACGTCAGCGTTTCGCGCTCCACCAGCGCGTCCACCAACCGGTGCATCACGTGCAGGTGCTCGGAGAGCAGGCCGCTGGCCCGCTGATACTGCTCGGCCATCAACTGCAGCAGCGCCTCGTCGATGCGCTGGGCGGTGTGCTCGCTGTACTGCCCATACTCCGGGCTCAGGCCCAGATAGCCGCCCTGCTCGCTCACCAGGGCCAGCTGGCCCAGTTCACTCATGCCCCACTCGGTGATCATGCGCCGGGCGATGCTGGTGGCGGTCTGGAAATCACTCTGGGCGCCGGTGCTGATGGCGTTCAGGGCCACCTCCTCGGCTGCCTGACCGGCCAGCGCCACGCAGATGCGGTCCAGCAGCGCCTCGCGCGTCAGGTGCATCCGGTCCTGGGGGGTGTACATCGCCGCGCCCAGGGCCCGGCCCCTGGGGACGACGGTGAGTTTATGCACCCGGTCAGCGTGGGGGAGCAGCTGGGCAGCCAGGGCATGACCGACCTCGTGGTACGCGGTGACGCGCCGGTCTGCCTCGCTGATCACCATGCTGCGGCGCTCCGGCCCCATCAGCACCCGGTCTCTGGCCTCATCCACGTCCCGCACCGTGATGCGCCGCCGCCCCTCTCTGGCCGCCAGCAGCGCCGCTTCGTTCAGCAGGTTCTCCAGGTCCGCGCCCACCATCCCCGGTGTGCGCCGCGCCACCGCCGCCAGGTCCACCGACGGGTCCAGCGGCTTCTTGCGCGCATGGATCTTCAGGATCGTCTCGCGCCCCTTCACGTCCGGCGCGTCCACCACCACCTGCCGGTCAAACCGGCCGGGCCGCAGCAAGGCCGCGTCCAGCACGTCCGGGCGGTTGGTGGCGGCCAGGATGATGATGTCGTGCTGGCTCTGGAAGCCGTCCATCTCCACCAGCAGCTGGTTCAGCGTCTGCTCGCGTTCGTCGTTGCCGCCGTTGATGCCCGACCCGCGCTTGCGCCCCACCGCGTCGATCTCGTCAATGAACACGATGCACGGCGCCTGCTTCTTGGCCTGCTCGAACAGGTCCCGCACGCGGGCCGCACCCACGCCCACGAACATTTCGACGAAGTCCGAGCCGCTGATGCTGAAGTACGGGACGCGCGCTTCGCCGGCGACGGCGCGGGCGAGCAGGGTCTTGCCGCTGCCGGGGGGGCCGACCAGCAGGATGCCGTGGGGGATGCGGGCGCCGAGGGTGTGGTAGCGCTCCGGATGCTTTAGGAAGTCCACCACCTCCGCCAGGTCCTGCTTGGCCTCGTCGCAGCCCGCCACCTCCGCGAACGTCACCTTCACCTGCCCCTCCGCGTGCACCGTCGCCTTGCTCCGCCCAAACTGGCTCGCGCCGTCACTGCCGCTCTGCCGGTTGCCGCGCAGCAGCACCACCAGCAGCACCACGATCAGCGCGCCAGTCAGCACGGTGCTCAGCACCGCCACCCAGTTCAGGCGGCTCGGCTGGGCCAGTGACACGTCCACACCCCGGGCCTGGAGCGCCGGAAAGCCGATCAGCGGGTCGGTAGAGAGCGTGCGGGTTTCGAAGGCACGGCCGTCGCTCAGCAGGCCGCTCAGACTGGCGATGTTGTCCTGATACAGGATCACCACGCGCTGGACCTGCCCGCGCGACAGGGCGGTCCCGAAGTCCGCCAGGCTGATCTCGTCCTGCGAGGACCGCGGCAACACGAAACTGATGGTGGCCACCAGCACCACCACGCCGCCCAGCAGCCACCACAGCCAGTTGTTGCGCTTGGGCGGTTGCCCGGTCATACCGGCCACCCCTGCCTCGTCCGCTTCGCCTGCCTCATCCTCAAATTGTACGCCGCATGAAGGGCGATACTGTGCGGCCCTGCACAGGTCCGGCCCTTCATGTCACCCCGGCTACCGAGTTCACGCTCTCTTCAACTTGAGCGTAGTGCACTCAACTCTCTTGACTGAGAACAACTGTGGCCTTATGATGAGGGCTGTACAGAACTGCTTCCAGACCGGAACGCAGAAATCTCCAACTCCATGAGGTAAACTATGCCAAAAGCAGTGGGAATTGACCTGGGCACCACCAACAGCGTGATCGCCGTGATGGAAGGCGGCCGCCCCGACGTGATCGTGAACGCCGAGGGCGCGCGGACCACTCCGTCCGTGGTCGCGTACAAGGGCGACGAGCGCCTGGTGGGCCAGATTGCCCGCCGTCAGGCCGCACTAAACCCGGCCGCCACGCTCTTTGAAGTCAAGCGCTTCATCGGCCGCCGCTGGGACGAAGTGAAGGAGGAGGCTGCCCGCAGCCCCTTCAGCGTCAAGGAAGGCCCGGCCGGCTCGGTGCGCATCGAGGTGAACGGCAAGGACCTGGCCCCGGAGCAGGTGAGCGCCGAGGTGCTGCGCAAGCTGGTGCAGGACGCCAGCGCCAAGCTGGGCGAGAGCATCAAGGACGTGGTCATCACCGTGCCCGCCTACTTCGACAACTCGCAGCGCGAGGCCACCCGGCAGGCCGGTGAGATCGCGGGCCTGAACGTGCTGCGCGTGATCAACGAGCCGACCGCCGCGGCGCTGGCCTACGGCCTGGAGCGCAAGGGCAACGAGACCGTGCTGGTCTTCGACCTGGGCGGCGGCACCTTCGACGTGACGATTCTGGAGCTGGGCGACGGCGTGTTCGAGGTGAAGAGCACCAGCGGCGACACCCACCTGGGCGGCGCGGACTTCGACCAGCGCATCGTGGACTGGCTGGCCAGCGAGTTCCAGAAGGAGCACAACTTCGACCTGCGCAAGGACAAGCAGGCCCTGCAGCGCCTGATCGAGGCGGCCGAGAAGGCCAAGATCGAGCTGTCCAGCAGCAGCGAGACCACCATCAGCCTGCCGTTCATCACCTTCGACCCGGAGACGCGCACCCCGCTGCACCTGGAGCGCACCCTCAGCCGCGCCAAGTTCGAGGAGCTGACCAGCGACCTGCTGCGCCGCGTGCGTGAGCCGGTGCAGCGCGCCCTGGACGACGCCAAGCTGACGGCCGCCAACATCGACGAGGTGATTCTGGTCGGCGGCAGCACCCGCATTCCGGCAGTGAAGCGCATCGTCAAGGACCTGACCAACAAAGAGCCGAACGAGAGCGTCAACCCGGACGAGGCGGTGGCGCTGGGCGCGGCCGTGCAGGCGGGCATCATCCAGGGCGACAGCAGCCTGGGCGACATCGTGCTGGTGGACGTGACCCCGCTGACGCTGGGCGTGGAGGTCAAGGGCGGCATGATCGCCCCGATGATCACCCGCAACACCACCGTGCCGGCCAAGAAGACCGAGATCTACACCACCGCCGAGAACAACCAGCCGGGCGTGGAGATCAACGTGCTGCAGGGCGAGCGCCCGATGGCGGCCGACAACAAGAGCCTGGGCCGCTTCAAGCTGGAAGGCATCCCGCCGATGCCGGCCGGCCGCGCCCAGATCGAGGTAACCTTCGACATCGACGCCAACGGCATCCTGCACGTGACGGCGAAGGAGAAGACCAGCGGCAAGGAGAGCAGCATCCGCATCGAGAACACCACCACGCTCGACAAGAGCGACGTGGAGCGGATGGTGAAGGAAGCCGAGCAGAACGCCGACGCCGACAAGGCGCGCCGTGAGCGGGTGGAGAAGCGCAACGCGCTCGACAGCCTGCGGGTGCAGGCGACCCAGGCGATCGAGGAGAACGCTGGGGCCGATCAGGGCCTGAAGGACCGCGTGAAGGCGCTGGCCGACGAGGCCGAGGACGCGATCCGCAGCGACGACGACGCGAAGATTGCGGACGTGCAGAAGCGGCTGGAAGAGGGCCTGCGCGAGCTGATGACCGCCGGCCAGCAGGCGGCCCAGGCCGGAGCCCAGCCGGGCGCCGCCCAGGCCAAGCCGGAAGACGACGTGATCGACGCGGACTTCAAGCCCGCCGAGTAAGCACCCCCGGTGAGTGATGGGCGCAGGGCGCAGGCCCCGCCCACCACTCACTTTCGCTGTGAGAGAGGAGCCAGACACCCATGACCGACCCCCAGAATCCCAACGGTCCGCAGGACCCGAACGAGACGATCATTGACGCCGAGGTGGTGGATGAGCAGACCACCGACGACAGCGCCGGCGTGAGCGACGACAGCGACTTCGACCCGTCGATGTTCAACCCGGAAATGTTCGCGCAGGTCCAGCAGATGATGGAGAACGCCGAGAAGGCCGAGACGCTGGAGCGCGAGAACGCCGAGCTCAAGAACCGGCTCGGTCGGCTGGCCGCCGACTTCGAGGCGTACCGCCGCCGCACCGCCGACGACGCCAGCGAGGCGCGCGGCAAGGGCACGGCCGACGCGGCCGAGGCGCTGATGCCGGTCTACGACGACCTGAGCCGCGCCATCGAAATGGGCAGCAGTGACCCGGGCAAGCTGATTCCCGGCATGAAGACGGTGCAGGCCACCGTGCTGCGGGTGTTCGGACAGCTGGGACTGGAGGCGACCGGCCAGGAGGGCGAGCACTTCGACCCGCAGTGGCACGAGGCGCTGCAGGTGGTGCCGGGCGAACAGGACGACGTGGTGGTGCAGGTGTATCAGGTGGGCTTCCGCATGGGCGACCGGCTGGTGCGCCCCGCCCGCGTGGTGGTGAGCAAGAAGGGCTGAAGGCCGGACCTGAAGCGGCCCGCCGGAACAGCCCCCAGAACACGGAGGACTCATGGCCTACAAGGATTACTACGAGACTCTGGGTGTGCCGCGCAGCGCTTCGGAAGGCGAGATCAAGAGCGCCTACCGCAAACTGGCCAAGCAGTACCACCCGGACAAGAACCCTGGCGACGACAAATCTGCCGAACGCTTCAAGGAAATCGGTGAAGCGTACGCGGTGCTGAACGACGCCGAGAAACGCAAGCTCTACGACACCTACGGCCACGCCGGAGAGGTGCCGCCCGGAGCGTACGGCGGCCCAGGGGGGGTGCCGGGTGGCGCGGACTTCGGCGGCTTTGATCCGTCGCAGTTCAGCGACTTCTTCCAGGGCCTGTTCGGCGGCCGGGGCGGTGGCGCCCGCAGCGGCTTCTCCGGCTTCGGCGGCGGTCAGGTCAGCCTGGAGGATCTGCTGGGCGGGTCCAGCGGCGGCATCGGCGGTGGGCGCCGCTTCGTGCAGAACGTGGAGGGTGAACTGCAGGTCAGCCTGCAGGAGGCCTACCAGGGCAGCGACGAGACCATTCAGGTGGAGGGCCGGCGCATCACGGTGCACATCCCGGCCGGTACCCGCGACGGCGCGCGCCTGCGGCTGTCCGGCCAGGGACCCGGTGGCGGCGACGTGCTGCTGACCGTGCGGGTGCTGGAAGACGCCCGTTTTGAACTGGACGGCGACGACGTGACCGTGTCGGTGGACGTGCCGGTGTACACGGCAGCGCTGGGCGGCCCGGTGCGGGTGGAGACGCTCAAGGGCCCGGTGCAGCTGAATGTGCCGGCCGGCACCAGCGGTGGACGGCGGCTGCGGCTCAAGGGCCAGGGCTGGCCCAGAAAGGGCGGCGGTCACGGCGACCTGTATGCGCGGCTGACGCTGACGCTGCCCGCCAGCCTGAGCGATCAGGAAAAGGAACTGTACCGTCAGCTGGCCGAACTGAGGAAGTAAGGGGAGCACAGAGAGGGGGCCAGGAGATGATCCTGGCCCCCTCTCTGTGCTCTGTCCTACGCCTCGGCCCGGCTCGGTTTCGGTTCGCCGCGCAGCGTCAGGGTCAGCAGGAAGCCGACCGCCACCAGCGCCAGCCCCAGCAGGAAGGCGCGCTGCAGGCCGTCGGCCAGCGCCACACCGCCGTTCTGGATGGCTGCTGCGCCGATCAGCAGCCCCATCAGGGCAGTGCCCAGCGCCCCGCCAAGCTGACGCCCGAACAGCACCGCGCTGGTGGCCGCGCCCAGTTCCTCTCTGGGCGTAGCCTGCTGCACCGCCAGCAGCAGGCTCAGCATCGAGAGGCCCATGCCAGACCCGGCGAAGAAGCCCAGCACTGAGATCACCCACAGCGGAGCGTGCGCGGCCAGCGCCATCAGCCCAAAGATCAGCATCAGCACCGCGAACCCCACGATGGTCAGCCGGCTCAGGCTGACCCGCCGCATCAGCTGCGCGCCCACGATGCTGGCCAGCACCCAGCCGAGCAGCATCGGGGTCAGGATCACGCCGCCGGCCGTGGCGCTACCCCGGTTGACGCCCTGTGCGAACAGCGGCAGGTACGCGATCACCCCGAAGTAGGCGGCCCCGCCCAGCAGGTTGCCCAGCAGACTCACGCGCGGCAGGCGCTGGCGCAGGCTCGCCACCGGCAACAGCGGTTCCGGGTGGCGCAACTCCACCACCACGGCCGCCGCCAGCACCGCCAGCCCCAGCCCCACCTGCCACCACACGCTCAGCTCCAGGCCCCAGATGAGCAGGCCACAGCCCACCATAAAGAGCAGGGCGCCCAGCCAGTCAATGCGGGCTGGACGGGGCGTCACCGTCTCGCGCAGCGCCCGCCACACGATCAGCATGGCCGGAATGCCGAACGGCAGGTTGACGTAGAACACCCAGCGCCACGACAGATGCTCGGCGATCAGGCCGCCCACCAGCGGCCCCACCAGCCCCGAGACGCCCCACACGCCGCTGATCAGCGCCTGGACCCGCGCCCGCTCCTGCATGCTGTACATCTCCCCGATCATGGTGAGCGTGAGCGGCAGGACTGCCCCTGCACCCAGCCCCTGCAGCGCCCGCGCCCCAATCAGGAAGGTCATGCTCTGGCTCAGGCCGCACAGGGCGCTGCCTAGCAGAAAGATCAGCACGCCCGCCAGATACAGCCGCTTGCGCCCCACGATGTCGCTAGCCCGGCCCCACAGCGGACTGCTGACCGTACTGGTCAGCAGGAAGACGGCAAACGGCAGCGCGTAGAGGTGCTGCCCGCCCAGGTCCTGGATGACGCTGGGCATGGCCGTGGCCACCACGCTGGACTCCAGTGCCGCCAGGAACACCCCCAGGATCAGCCCGGCAGTGGCCAGACGGCGCGAGGCCTGCGGAACGTGGGCGGACGGACTGGCACCGGCGGGTTGGGCGTCACTGCGACTCATCGGGCGGCATGATACGCCCGGCCGCCGCGTCCGGTTCGCAAGATGGCTCGCTCTTCAGGGCTCAGCAGGTTGAGCAAACCCTGAGCGATGCCGCCGGACCCCTCAGTTCCTCAATTATTGCCGCCCGGCTTGCTGACCCCTTCCAGCGCGGCCTGCTGTGCCTGGGCGTCGGCCTTGAGCGCCAGGTCCGCCAGACTCACCACCCCCACTACTCCACCCACGTGCGTGACCACCAGCCGTCGCACCCGGCGCTGGGCCATCGCGCGGGCCGCTTCTTCCACGTCGGTGTCACCGTCCAGAGTGAGCGGATGCTCGGTCATGAAGTCGCGCACCTCGCTGCCGCTGTCCCGGCCATACGCCACCGCCCGCACCACGATGTCGCGGTCGGTGATCAGTCCATGCAGTTTCTGCTCTTTCATGACCAGCAGAAAGCCCACGTCCTCGGCCCGCATCAGGTCGGCCGCCTCCTGCAGGGTGGCCTCCGGCTCGATGCGGATCAGGTCGCCGGTCATGATTTCTTTGATGGTAGGCATGGCTCAGGGTAGGCGCAGCGGCGGTGTGGTGGCTGAACCGGGCTTTAGGAGCGCTTCAGCTGCCCGCCACCGCCACCAGCGACTCGCTGAGCGTCCAC
Source organism: Deinococcus sonorensis KR-87 (assembly GCF_040256395.1). Lineage (NCBI taxonomy): Bacteria > Thermotogati > Deinococcota > Deinococci > Deinococcales > Deinococcaceae > Deinococcus > Deinococcus sonorensis. Next base: position 8,557 of record NZ_CP158299.1, read on the forward strand.
AGCCGCTCGGCTGCCCGGGGATCGCGGGCGTAGGGCATATAGCCGCTGAACGGCTGCGCTGGGTCGAAGGGCAGCGCCTCCCGCACGTCTTCCAGGTACAGGCCACCCACCCCTTCCAGTTCCGGCCCCACCGCCGCCCAGATGCTGGTGGCCGCGCCCTGCTCGGGCGTCTTGAAGCCGGGGTTCAGCTGCCCCTGCTCGTCCATCCAGCCCATCGCGATTTGCTCCTCACGCGGCAGGAACCGCTGCAGGTTGGTCATGATGCCGCCGGGGTGCAGCGCGTTGGCCGTGACGCCCTGGGCACCATACCGCGCACTCAGACCCACCGCGAACAGCACGTTGGCCGTCTTGGACTGCCCGTAGGCTTCCCACTTCTCGTAGGGGCGGGTGCGGTAGTTGGGGTCGTCCAGGTGCACGTCGCTGCGGCGGTGCCCGATGCTGCTCAGCACCACCACCCGCGCCGGGGCCGCCGCCAGCAGCGCCGGCATCAGCAGGGTGGTGAACAGGAAGGGCCCCAGGTGGTTGGTGCCGAACTGCGTTTCGAAGCCGTCGCTGGTCTGACCGAAGGGGGTGGCCATGGTGCCGGCGTTGTTGATCAGCAGCCGCAGCCGGGGCACGCGGGCCAGCACCTCGGCCGCCGCCGCCCGCACTGACGCCAGCGACCCCAGGTCCAGGGTGATCAGGTCCAGCTGTCCGGGCCGGGCTTCCAGGTCCGCCAGCGCCGCGGCGGCCCGCTGCGCGTCACGCACCGCCACCAGCACCTGCGCCCCGGCGTGCAACAGCGCGCGGGTGGTCTCCAGCCCGATGCCGGAGGCCCCGCCGGTGATCAGGGCCACCTGACCGCTCAGATCGTGGCCGGCAATGACGTCCAGGGCAGTGGAGCGGGCAAAGAACGCAGACGTCAGGGGCATGCGCCTACCCTACGCTTTCCGGCTGACTGTGGGCGCTCAGCTGCTGCCGGCTCAGGACCCGTTGCAGCACCTGCTCCCGCTGTTCCATGCTGCCCCCCACGGCAAAGTAGCGGGCCAGCGTCTGGGCCCAGTCGCCGCGCGCCGTGATGGGAGCCATGCGCCGCAGCGCCTCGTCCAGTTCGTGCAGTTCGGGTTCCCGGTAGCGGTTCTCGTGCAGCACCAGCTTCCGCTGCACCCGGGGCCGCTGGGCCGGGTGCTCGTCCGGCAGGCCGATGGTCAGCCCGGCGAACGGCAGCACCCCCTCGGGCAGCGCCAGCAGCTCCACCAGCTGGTCCAGGTGGGTCAGCACCCCGCCGATCCAGCAGCCCTGGTACCCGAGCAGTTCGGCCGCCAGCAGCATGCTCTGACCGGCCAGCACCGCGTCGCCCACCCCGAAATGCACCGCCACGCCGGGAAAGTGCCCGGGAGTGTACCCACTGTGCTCCAGCAGCAGCGCCAGCCGGTGCACATCCATACACACCACGAAGCTCTCCGGCGCGCTGGCCAGGTGCGGGTTGGCGGTCAGTTCCGCCACCTGCGCCCGAACCGCCGGGTCGGTCAGGCGGATGAAGCTGTACATCTGGGCGGTCGCGTCGGTGGGCGCCCGCTGAGCGGCGTACAGCAGGGTGTCGAGGTGCTCCTGCGGCAGCGGGTCAGGGCGGTAGCGGCGCACGGTGCGGTGGCGATCAATCAGGGCACGCACCTGAGCGGACGTGTAGGTCGGGGGGGTGTCGGTCATGGCCGGAGTGTACGGCAGCTGCCCCGCCGCACCCCGGTCTTCATCAAATGCAAATGCTTCCATTCGGAACTTTCCATCGGCGGGAGCGCAGATTAAGGTATCAGTAATGAGAGATTTCGTACAAAACGTCATCCCTCTCTCCTCCATCTGCTGAGTTCCTTCACTCGCCCTGCCGGCCCGAACCGCCGTCCGCGCCGGCCCTCAGGAGGTAGACATGACCACAGCCCAGGACACCCGACTGCGCGACCTGAGTGTCCGCCTGCTACAGCGGGTGCTGCCGGAACACCGGCGCTTCCATGTGCAGCTGTGGGACGGCACCGTGCTGCCGGCCCCGCAGGATCACTCGGCTACCCTGGTGATCAACAGCACCGAAAGCCTGGGGCAGATGCTGCAGACCCCCGTGGATGTGGCGGTGGGCGAGGCGTACATGAATGGCGCCTTCGACATCCAGGGCGACGTGCTGGCGGTGTTCGAGGCCATTGAGGACATCGTGCCGCGGCTCTCGGCGCTGGAGTGGGCCACCCTGGCGCAGGAGGCCGCCGCGCTGCGGAAAGCGGCCGGTCTGGGCAGCCCGCTGGCGGCGGTATTGAAGGGCCGGCAGCACTCGCGCAGCCGCGACATGGAAGCCGTTCAGTACCACTACGACGTCTCCAACCGCTTCTACCAGCTGTGGCTGGACCCGCGCATGGTTTACAGCTGCGCCTACTTCCCCACCGGCCAGGAGACGCTGGAGCAGGCCCAGACGGCCAAGCTGGACCTGATCTGCCGCAAACTGCGCCTGAAACCGGGCGAGCGGCTGCTGGACATCGGCAGCGGGTGGGGCGGGCTGGCGCTGTACGCCGCGCGGCAGTACGGGGTGCAGGTGGTGGGCGTGACGCTCTCGCAGCAGCAGCTGCAGGAAGCCCGTGAGCGCGCCGCCCGGCAGGGGCTGGAGGGGCAGGTGGAGTTCCGGCTGCAGGACTACCGCGACGTGAGCGGCGAGTTCGACAAGGTGGTCAGCGTGGGCATGTCCGAGCACGTGGGGGCCGAACAGCTGGGCACCTACTTCCAGCTGGCGTGGCAGCGGCTGCGGCCCGGCGGCCTGATGCTCAACCACGCCATCTCCAGCGGCCCGGTGGCCCTGGACACCGCTCCCAGTGTGGCCACCGGCCAGTTCGTGCAGCGCTACATCTTCCCGGACGGCGAGATCCTGCCGATCTGGCAGACGCTGCGCGATGCCCAGAACGCCGGCTTCGAGGTACGCGACGTGGAAGATCTGCGTGAGCATTACGCCCGCACGCTGACCTGCTGGCTGCGCAACCTGGAAGCGCACTGGACCGAGGCCGAGACGGAGGTGGGCCTCAGCCGGCTGAGGCTGTGGCGGCTGTACCTGGCCGGCAGCGCCCATCAGTTCGACTGGGGGCATCTGGCCATCCATCAGGCCCTGCTGGCCAAACCGGCCGCGCACGGCCGGGTCGAGCTGCCCGCCTCTCGCGCCGACCTGTACCGCAGCGCCCCCTGAGCCCGCTGCGGGCGGCCTATACTCGCCCGGTGAACGACCCGCTGCTGACGCGGCTCCCGGTGTTGCGGCTGCGCGGCGACGCCCTGGAGCCGGCGGACGATCCGGTGGCGGTGGAAGAGCCGCTGGACCTGCGCGTGCAGCTGGAGAGCGGCGACGAGAGCCTGAACGTGACCATGCGGACGCCCGGCGCCGACCGGCAACTGGCGCTGGGCTGGCTGTATGCCGAGGGCCTGCTGACACCGAACGACCTGCCGGACATGTCGTCTTTGCCGGACGCGCCCAACGTGCTGCTGATCCGCAGCTCAGACCCGCAGCGGCTGCTCAGCGGCGCGCGGCGGCACGTCACCTCCAGCGCCTGCGGGGTGTGCGGCAGCGGCAGCGTGGAACGGCTGCTGCTGCGGGTGGCCGCGCCCGTCTGGACCGCCGGCCCGCTCTCCCCCGCCCGGCTGCTGGCGCTGCCGGACCGACTGCGGGCCGCCCAGCCGGCCTTCCGGGCGAGCGGGGGCCTGCATGCCGCCGGCCTGTTCACCGCGCAGGGCGAGCTGCGGGCCGCCTACGAGGACGTGGGCCGCCACAACGCGGTGGACAAGCTGGTGGGCCACGCCCTGCAGGCCGGCTGGCTGCCGCTCCATGACCGCATCGTGGTCACCAGCAGCCGGGCCGGCTTCGAGATCGTGCAGAAGGCGGCGCTGGCCGGCGCGGCGGTGGTGCTGACGGTCGGGGCGCCCAGCAGCCTCGCCGTCGAGACGGCCGCCGGCCTGGGGCTGACCCTGATCGGGTTCGTCCGGGAGGGCCGGATGAACGTCTACGCCGGTGCGGAGCGGCTGCAGGCCGGGGTACAGTAAGGAACATGACCACACCTACTTCCGACGCGGCGGGTGCGCTGCGGGCCTTCGGCGACACGCCCGAGCAGATCGGCGTCTCGCTGGAGAAAGCCTTCGACCGCTACGAGGCGGCGCTGCCGGGCCAGCAGGCGCGCTGGCTGGTGTCGCCCGCCCCGGACCGCTGGAGTCCGGCCCAGATCACCGAGCACGTGATCATCGTGAACGAGGGGACCGCCCGCGTGGTGGGCCTGCTGCTGTCTCAGAAGCCGCTGCGCGAGGTGCCGCAGGTGCCCGGCACGCTGGTGGACGGCAAGCGCAAGGCCCCGGCCATCACGGAACCGGGCCCCGGCAGCGCCTGGAGCGAGCTGGAGCCGCGCTGGCAGGCCAGCCGCGCGGCCCTGCTGGCGCTGGTGCCGCAGCTGGCGCACGCCGACCCGGAGCGCACCTACTGGCAGCCGTTCATGGGTGAACTGGGCGCCGCCGACTGGATGCGTCTGGCCAGTTACCACATGCGCAATCACCTGCGCCAGCTGGAGAACTGAATGGAATCCACTCCTCCACCGGAGCGGGGCGTCCGCGGGTTCGAGCTGAACGCCCACCTGACGTTTGCCCGCCCCCTGAGCCGCCCCGACGCCCTGGAAGCGCTGCGCGGCTGGCAGTTGCCCCCGGAGCTGTACGGCAGCGATGACCAGATCCGGGCGGCCTTCCTGAGCGGCGAGCTGGACCGCGCCACCGTGCTGGCGCTGCTGCGTGGCGGGCTGGAGGGCGGGCTGCTGCGCGCCGCCGAGCTGGGCCGGCGCGGCTTTCTGCGCTCGGTGACCGGCACCACCGAGTGGGTGCCGTGGCGGCGCAACGTGGTGGTGCCGCGCGGAGAACTGGAGCGCGTGACGCTGGAAGACGGCCTGCAGTACCTGGTGGAATGACGCCCGGCGTTCAGGGCTCGGCACTGGCCCGCCGCACCACCGCCCGCCCCGGCCACAGGTAGTAGCCCTGCACCAGCAGCAGCACAGCTGTGCCGAGCCAGAACACGCCCAGCTGCCCGTATTCGGCCCACATCACCCCGCCCAGCACCGGACCGATGGCGTACCCCAGCGCCTCCACCGCCATCACGGTACCCCAGGCGGCGGCGCGGTACTCGGGCGGCAGCGTGTGGCCCACCAGCCCGTTCCAGCCGGCGATGAAGGCCCCGTATCCCAGGCCGCCCAGCGCCGTGACCAGCAGCAGACGGTCCGGCAACCCCGGCAACCCGGCCACAAAGAAGGTCAGGGCTAGCAGCAGCAGGCCCGGTGTCAGAGCGGCGCGCGGGTGCAACCGGTCGGCCAGCCGGCCGGCCGCCCACAGCGACCCCAGGCCCAGCAGCACCCCCAGCAGCGCGGGCACGATCAGCGCCGACAGGTGCAGGCCCAGTGACGCGAGCAGCGGATAGAACACGGTGGCCAGCAACCCGGGGGCCAGCGTCTGGGCGAAGGCGGCCGGCAGCAGCCCTGCCACCCGGCCCCAGCGCTCGCGGCCCCGCACCAGTGCGCCTGCGGCCATCCCCTCCGGTGCCACGGCCGGCAACCGCAGGCGCGCCAGGCTGAGGGCCAGCAGGGTGGCCAGCAGCTGCATGCCCAGCAGCACGCCCGGCGCCAGCTCCGGTCGCCGCTGCATCAGCTGGCCCACGCCCAGCAGCCCAAGCCCGATGGCCGGCGCCACGCTGACCGAAGCGATCGCCAGCGCGCGGGCCGTGCGGCCGGGGCGGGCGTAGTGCTGGGCCGCCGCCATCACGCCGGGCCACAGGGCGGCGTAGCACAACCCCCACACCGCCGACAGCAGCGCCAGCGGCACCACGCCCGGCTGCTGCGGCAGCAGCGTCAGGAGCAGCAGCCCCAGCCCACTGGCCAGCAGCAGCACCGCCCCCAGACCACGCCGGTGGGTCAGCAGCCCGATGGGCCCTTTGGCCAGCGCGTCGGCGAGGTAATGCACGCTGAAGATCAGGCCCACCGCCGCCGGGCTCAGCTGGAACTCCCGCCCCACCAGCGGCAGATAGCTCACCAGCAGGCCGGTCCGCACGAATTCGCTGGCCATCAGCAGCAGCACCAGCCGCAGCACAGTCAGGGGGGCGGTCCAGGGCAGCACGGTCCCGATTGTAGGCCAGGGCGGTGAGGACGCTGCCACGGCACCCGTTGCGGCGGCAATCCCCCCGGTGCCGCCGACGGGGGAACCCACACGGGGGAGGCGAAAAAAGCCGTCTGTTGGCTAGTCTATGGGCGGACGGAACCGGGTCTTCCTCTTCTCCCACTTCCCTGCCCGCCCGTCCAGCGCCCTCTATAGGTATGCATCATCCGCCCCGGCCCGCCTCAGCGTGGCCGGGGTTCATGCATGACGTGTGGGCGCGGCTTAAGGTCTACTCCCTGTAGGGGAACTGTCAGAACCGATGCCAAGAATGAAGGATGCAGCGCTCTGCGTTGTTTCAACCTATTTTTCATCCTGCCAGGGAGGCATCGTCATGACCGTCATCATCCCCTCCGAGCTGGACTATCAGCGGTATCTGCTGCTGGAGTCGCTGCAGTTTCCCGGCACCGTGGCCATCCCACAGGTGCAGGCCACCCCAGAAGGTCAGCTGCACAGCTTTCAGTTTGGCAATGGTTACGGCGCGCTGGTGCTGCGCGCGGCCGGTCAGCCGCTGGACCGGGCCTTCGAGATCTGCCTGATGGACCATACGCTCCACGCGCCACAACCGTGCTACGACCTGCCGCTGTGTCCAGGCGTGCAGAGCGGCCTGTCGCACGGGCAGGTCTCGGCGCTGCTGTCGTGTGCCGAGCGGCTCCCGGAGCACCCCCGGCTGGCCCAGCACAACGCCCGCCTGCTGGACGAGGTGTTCTGACACGGCAAAGGAGCCGCCGTGCCCGCTTGAGGCACGGCGGCTCCTTGTTGAGGTGACCCTTCAGTTCAGGAGCTGTGCAGCACGTTCATGATGTCGCCGTCCTTCATCACGTACTCCTTGCCCTCGGTGCGGACCCAGCCCTTGCTCTTGGCCGCCGCCCAGCCGCCCGCCTCCACCATCTTGTCCCACTCGATCACCTCGGCGCGGATGAAGCCGCGCTCCAGGTCGCTGTGGATCTCGCCGGCCGCCTCGGGGGCCTTCTCGCCCCGGCGGATGGTCCAGGCGCGCACTTCCTTCTCGCCGCTGGTGATGAAGGTGATCAGGCCCAGCGTCTCGTACCCGACCTTGACCAGCTGATCCAGGCCGCTCTCCTGCACGCCAAGTTCGCTCAGGAACTCCCGCGCCTCATCCTCGGGCATCTCGGCCAGCTCACCCTCGATCTGAGCGCTGATCTTGACGACCTGCGCTCCCTCGGCGGCGGCATAGGCGCGCACCTGCTGCACGTATTCGTTGTCCTGCTGCAGCTCATCCTCACCCACGTTGGCCACGTAGATGACCGGCTTGATGGTGATCAGCCCGAAATCCTTGGGAATGCGGCCCTCGTAGGTGCCAGCGCGGGCCGGCTTGCCCTCGCCCAGCACCTTCAGAATGGCCTCGGCCAGGTCAGCCTGCTCGCGGGCGTCCTTGTCGCCGCCCTTGGCCTTCTTGGTGAGGCCCTGCAGCCGCTTTTCCAGCCCGGCCATGTCGGCCAGGATCAGCTCGGTGTTGATGGTCTCGATGTCGTCCAGCGGGTCCACCCGGCCCGCCACGTGAATCACGTTGCCGTCCTCGAAGCAGCGCACCACGTGCGCGATGGCGTCCACCTCGCGGATGTTGGCCAGGAACTGGTTGCCCAGCCCCTCGCCCTGGCTGGCGCCCTTGACCAGCCCGGCAATGTCCACGAACTCCACGAAGGTGGGGATGATGGGCGGCACTCGCTCCCCCTTGGTGAAGATGCGGCTCAGGGCCGCGAGGCGCTCATCCGGCACCGTTACGCGCCCGACGTTCGGTTCGATGGTGGCGAACGGATAGTTGGCGGCCAGCGCTCCGGCCCGCGTGATGGCATTGAACAGGGTACTCTTGCCGACATTCGGCAGCCCGACGATTCCAATTCCCAGACTGCTCATGCGAAAACTCCAGATCTGTACACGCCCGACAGGATACCGCCCGGGCCGGGGACCGCGTTCATTCAGCCGGACTATGCGGTGGGGGCGAAGTTCAGGTGCAGGTACGGCACGTCGTACAGAATGCGTTCCCGGGTGTCCCGAAGGAAGCGGAGCTGTCCCTCGGTCCGGCTGTCCGGTTCCCACTTGCTCAGCAGCAACACGTACAGCTCGACCTCCCGCAGCTTGAGCAGCGTGGGCACCAGCGCCAGATCGGCAGGGTCAGGCAGGGCGCGCCGCTCGCGGTAACCGGCCAGCAGCTCCGTCCACAGCCGGAGGCCCACCTGCTCGCGCTGCTCCTCCGGCACGCCCCACAGTCCGTAATACAGCGCCATGGCCAGATCGTTGACGAAAAAGTTGTGCGTGCAGTCGTCGAAGTCGAACAGGTGGAGGCGCTCCCCCTCCACCAGAACATTGCCCGGATGGGCGTCGTTGTGGATCAGGCCGTACCGCTCGGGCGAGGTGGGCTGGGCGGCGAGCCGCTCCACCAGTCGGTCAAACCGCTCCATGATGCCCGGTTCCAGCGCTTCAGGCAGGGCCGCCGCCCGGGCGTGACGCTGTTCGATGTAGGGGTCCTGATGCCAGTGGAAGCGGCCCTGAGGGTCTTCCGGGCGGTAGATCTGTGTCTGGTTGTGCAGGTCGGCAAGCAGCCGGCCCCAGGCGCGCAGCTGACCCGAGGTGGCCTGAACCGGATTCAGGCGCTCACCTGGCACCCGCACGAAGGCGGTCGCCAGATACTGCCCGCCGGACCCGTCCGGCCAGACGCTGAGCAGCTGTCCTGCGTGGTCGGCCACCGGAGCCGCCACGTCCACCCCCTGCACCCCCAGGAAGCTCAGCCAGTGCAACTCTGCCTGCACCTGACGTTCGGTGCGGTGGCTGCTGTGCACCAGACGCAACACCCGGGGTCCTTCCGGTGTCTGAAACGCATACACCTGATTCTCAAAGCTGCCCAGATCGGTCAGGTCTCCTGAGGTCTGGTGGTACAGCGCGGCGATGTCATCAAGCAGGTCTGGCGCAAGGAGGGGATGACCGGTCATGGCTCCAGGCTAGCGAAACCTCCTGGTCCCGCCATCCGCCAAATCACCTGAAGCGGTGCCACGAACAGCAAGACTGTGCCCTGCGGTTCTTCAGCACTACAGATTCCCGATGCAAAGAGCGGAGCAAACCCACAGGCCGTAAACTCTGCGGGCCTGCTCCGCTCCTGACGTTTACGACTTGTCGGGCAGGTCCATCATCTGCTGGGCTTCGGCGTAGGCCTGGGGAATCGGGGGGGCCAGCTTCGGCTCCTGCCCCAGCGGCCGGGCGATCCGCACGCGGAACTCGCCGCGCCCGTCCAGGCTGGGTCCCTCGGTATAGCGGCCGGCCGGCGGGTCCACCCCTTCGATACCGGTGGCAAAGAAGTCATAGCTGTACTCGGTCAGCTCTTCATCCTGCGGGAAGCTGTTGGGAATCGGCAGCGAACCGGGATGGCCGCCCAGTTCCTCGATCACGGCCAGCCACTGCTGCTGGTGCATGGTGTCGCGCGCGATCAGGAAGCGCAGCATGTCTTTCATGCCCGGGTCGTCCGTCATCTCGAACAGCCGACAGGCCAGAGCGCGCCCGGTGGCTTCGGCCGCCACGTTGCTGTACATGTCGGCCGCGAGGTTCCCGCTCGCGTACACATGCGAGGCGTCGAACGGCACACCGTTGGAGTCCGCTGGAAGCGCCGCCATGCCGGCCGACAGGTACTGCCGGGGGTCCATACCACCCAGCGTGGCGGCCAGCATCGGGTCGGCCTTGGCCATCGCCTCTTTCAGAAAGTTGGGGGCTCCCTCCAGGTTCATTGCCACCGCTGTGGCCAGCATCTGGATGTGCCCGATTTCCTCGGTGCCGGTCTCCATCAGCATGTCGCGGTACTTGGCGGGGCCGCGGGCACCGAACGACTGGAACAGATACTGCAGGCAGACCCGGATCTCGCCTTCCACGCCGCCGATGGCCTGCTGCAACATCTTGGCGAACACGGGACTGGGGGTATCCACCCGCACGGTGTACTGCAACTGCTTGTCGTGATAGAACATCTGCCGCCTCCTGTGCCCCCTGAGCGTGCAGGGACGTTCACAGTGAAGCAGCCGGGGCCGGACGGTAGGCCTCATGGAACTTGAGCAGGCCGTCGCTGTTCCTTTAGGGCATGGTCATTTGTGGAGCTGGATAAATAAAGATGTGCCTGAGGGCTCTCAGATGAGGCGAGACCCAGCGGACCACCGGACTGGCCCGGATGAGCCACCATAACCCGGGCTGTAACTTCAGAGCCTCAGGCTACGCCTCCTGCGTTCAGTTCAGATGCTCGGGACGGCGTTCGGGCAGGCGGATACACCACTCGCCGTGCTCGTTCTGGTACAGCCGGGTACGGTCCCACTTGACTTCGCTGACGGTGGAGGTGGGCTGAGGCCGGTCAGTTGGTTTCTGGGTCATGCACCAGTGTTATCTTTTGATAAAGAAAACTCTGTGCATATTTCCATATTCTCAACGCTTCTCTCATGCTGCACATCTAGGCGGCTTCTGACGCCAAGAGAACAGGCTATGCTGGTGAACCGCATGACTGTCCTGACCGTGCCGACCCCTGCCCTGATTGCTCTGGTGGGCGCGGCAGGCAGCGGCAAGACCACTTTTGCCGCCGGACATTTCGCAGCGGACGAGGTGTACGGGCCGGAAGCGCTCCAGTCCGGGGACCCAGACCAGGACTCGCCTACCCTGGCGCTGCGGCAGCGGCTGGAGCAGGGCCAGCTCACGGTGCTGGACGCCCCCCACCTGCATGCCGCCGACCGGAAACGGGTGGTGACGTTGGCGAGAGCCTGTGGCGTGGCCCCGGTGGCACTGGTGCTGGACCTGCCGCCCGAGGTGCTGCTGGCCCGGCAGGGCGCGTCGCCGAGGCCGGTCAGGTCAGCGCAGGTGTGGCATCAGGTGCGTGAGCTGCGCCACGGCCTGGAACATCTGGCGCAGGAGGGCTTTGAGGTGGTTCATGTGCTGAGCAGCAGGGCGCAGGCGAATGCAGCCCAGGTCAAGCGGGTCCCACCACCCAGTGTCCGGCGCGGCGCACACGGGCCCTTCGACATCATCGGGGACGTGCACGGCTGCCGGGACGAACTGGTGGAGCTGCTGACCCAGCTCGGGTACACCGTGAACGATATGCAGGTCACGCCACCGCAAGGCCGCACGACCGTCTTCCTGGGCGACCTGGTGGACCGGGGCCCCGACACCCCCGGCGTGCTGCGGCTGGTGATGGGCATGGTGGAGGCGGGCACTGCGCTGTGCGTGGCCGGCAACCACGATGACAAGCTGCGTCGCGCCCTGGCCGGCCGGGCCGTCAGCCGCACGCACGGCCTGGAAGTGAGCCTGGCCCAGCTGGACCGGGAACCTGGACCGTTCCGGACCCAGGTGCGGACGTTCCTGGGTGCCCTGCCCAGTCACTACGTGCTGGACGGCGGGCGGCTGGTGGTGGCCCATGCCGGGCTGCCGGAGCGCTTCCAGGGCCGCGACGGACCACGGGTGCGGGCCTTCGCGCTGTACGGCGACACGGACGGCACCCTGGACGCGGCGGGGCAGCCGGTGCGCCGCAACTGGGCCGCCCAGTACCGGGGCAGCGCCCTGGTCGTCTATGGGCACACCCCAGTACGGCACCCCCTGTGGCAGCACCACACCGTCAATCTGGACACCGGCTGTGTGTTTGGTGGGCAGCTGAGTGCGCTGCGTTATCCAGAACTTCAGACCGTGAGCGTGCCGGCGCGGGCGGTCTACCGCACCCCCTCACGACCCCTGCTGGACCTGAACGGCTGAGCGCGAACCGTCTCTACTTCATAAAACTTCACGCTCTTCTCACTGCTGTCTGTGTAGACTGGCCAGCACATGAGAAAGCTGATGCTGGCCTTGATGCTGCTGCCCCTGCTGGGCGGCTCCGTGTTCGCCGCCAGTGCCGAAGACCAGTTGCTCACCCGACTAAATCAGGTGCGGGCCAGCGGGGTCAACTGTCCGGGCAGCGGGCGGCGGCCAGCGGCGGGTGCCTTGAGTCCCGCTGCCGCACACGCCCAGGCAGCCTCGCAGCAGGCCCGCTACATGGCCGGCAGCGGCGTCATCAGTCACACCGGGCCAGGCGGCACCACGCCACGGGTGCGGGCCGCCAGCACCGGGATCAACACGGTGAGCGTGACCGAGATCATCTATATGGGCAGTGGCCTGGACCCGGAGGCGGCCATCGCCTGGTGGCTGCAGTCGCCGGTTCACTGCTTCTACATGACCGACGCGCGGTACACCACCGCCGGAGCCAGCATCGTGCGCGGACCGCGCGGTACCGCCTACGTGATGGTGCTGACCAGCACGCCGCGCTGAACAGACCCCTCCACATTAAGCGTTGGTGGGGCACAGGTCGCATCTGCGCTCAACCTTGCGGGCGGATGCTGAACCATGAGCGCCGTGTCGCTGACCCCTCCCCCGACCGCGTCCCAGACAGCGGCGCGCCCACTGACCGGCCGGCTCTCGGCGCTGGACGCCTGGCGCGGGCTGACGGTGCTGCTGATGCTGCTGGTGAACAACGTCGCGCTCGATTACAAGACCCCGTTTCAGCTGCAGCACGCACCCTGGGGCGGCGGCCTGACCCTGACCGATCTGGTGTTTCCGTGGTTTCTGTTCTGTGCGGGGGCGGCCCTCCCCTTCTCGCTGGCGGCCGCCCGCCGCGCGGGTCTGGACGGTGGGCGGCTGGGCCGCAAACAGCTGGAGCGCGGCGTGCTGCTGTATCTGGTGGGCGCGCTGCTCACCAGCGCCGAACTGCGTCAGCTGAACCTGGGCCTGGGCGTGCTGCAGCTGATCGCCCTGGCGAGCCTGGCGGCGGGGCTGCTCAGCCAGATGCTGCGCTGGGAGGCGCGGCTGGGAGTGGCGGCGCTGCTGCTGGTCGGCTACGACCTGTTCCTGCACCACTATCCACTGACGGGCGGCCAGACCGGCACCTTCACGGCCGACCTGAACGCGGTGAAGGCCCTCAACGAGACGCTGCTGGCCCCGCTGGGACTGCGCGGCCTGATTTCGGTGGTGCCGGCCACCGCCCTGGTGCTGCTGGGCAGCGCGGTGGCGCAGCCGCTCAAGGACCGCCTGCCGCACACCCCGCAGCGGCTGCTGGCCCTGGGCGTGGCCCTGACCGCCCTGGGCTGGCTGTGGGCGCATCACCTGGAATTCAACAAGGCGGTCTGGACTCCGTCCTACGTGCTGTACACCAGCGGGCTGGCCACGCTGGGCCTGCTGACGCTGTGGCTGATCGGGGACGCGCAGGACGGGCGTCGATCCCGCTGGCTCAGCGCGCTGACCATTCCGGGCCGCAACGCCCTGTTTGCCTACGTGGCGCCCATCCTGTTCAAGCTGTGGATCTTCAGCCAGTGGCGGGTGAACTGGACCGGCACCACGCTGCCGATGCAGCAGGCGGTGCTGACGCTGGCCCGCCAGCATCTGGGGCTGTGGTCCGGCGGCTGGGTCTACTCGCTCGGGTACGTGCTGGTGGTGTGGCTGGCGCTGGCCGTGCTGGCACGGCGCGGCCTGATCTGGAAGCTCTGACATACGCCTCCTTCACAGAGCCAGACTACGCTGCCTGCATCTGTGCCCACACGGAGGACACGCCATGCCGAAACGACGCTTTCCCGCTCCTGCCCTGCTCCTGCTGACGCTGATGGGCCCCACCACTCTGGCGGCGGCCCAACCGGGCCCGGCCTTCGCCTATGGCAGCGCCACCTTCACCCGCTTCGGCACCGAGTCGTATCAGCTGCTGCACCAGACCGGCACCTTCGACCAGTGGCTGGCCGACGCCTACACCCGCAGCGGGGTGCCGCTGGGCAATGCTTCCAGTCTGAGTGCGGCCCTGGACGCCCGCCGGAAGGCCGTTCTGGCCGCCAGCGGCCTGCAGCGCCTGCAGCTGGAACGCGACACGGCCAGCTGGGCGCACCGATTCATCAAGAAGGCCGTGCCGAAGTTCAGTCTGGAACGCGGCTTCGAACTGGCCAACGTCGCCGGCACCGGAGAGCGGCAGTGTCTGGCGCAGTCGGTGATCATCGCCGCGCTGCTGCAGCGGGCCGGGCTGCAGGCCGGCGCGGCGATGGTGTGGGCCAACCCGCAGGGCCAGCAGAGCAACCTGGGCCACGTGGTCACGGTGGTGCGGCTCAGCAGCGGCCATGATCTGCTGGTGGACGCCAGCGATCCCACGCCCTTCGTGCAGCATCAGGGCCTGCTGCTGCGCGATGCCGCCGGCATCTACCGCTTCGTGAAGCCGCACTATGCCAGCGACAACAGCATCACCGGCTACCAGCAGGCGGACGGCTCAGGCGCCCTGACCCCAGCGCAGACTTCCCCGCTGAGCCTCAGCTACCTGCGCTCGCAGTTTGACTATTACCGGGGCGAGCGCGCGCCGGGCGGCGTGCTGAGCAAGAGCACGCCGGAGGGCCTGCAGCAGAGCGTGAACTTCCTTCGGCGCAGCCTTCAGGACGACCCGCACAACGCGCTGGCCAGCTACATGCTGGGCCACGCCTACCAGAAGCTGGGGCAGCCGGAGCAGGCGCGGCGTCAGTACCTGCAGGCCTCGAAGCTCTACCAGCAGGAAGGCCACGTGCCGGCCGGCATGCAGGAGGCCCTGAAGTGGGTCAACGGTGGGTAGAGGCCGCCGCGCCTGTCTGCTGCTGACGCTCATGCTGCTGGGGATGTGGCCCGGCAGCCGGGCGGCCCCGCACATCCACCTGGACCCGGGCCGGACTGAGCCGCCCACCCTGCCGGGTCAGCTGCAGCCGCTGGCGCCCGGGACCCTGACCGCTCCCCGGTTGCCGACCCTGACGCTCACGCCCCCCCTGCCGGGCGTGGTCAAGGTGGAGTACCTCAGCAATGGCCACATCGAGGTGGCGGGCGCCATCCTGACGCTGGGCGCGCCGGAGCGGCCGGAGGTGCGTGCCCGCGTGCTGGCCCTGGCCACCCGCGTGCTGGCCGCGCGGCCCAGCCTGAGCGAGGTGGACCTGAGCGTGTATGACCGGTCCAGCTATGGAGGCTTCGGCGGTCCACTGCCGCTGCTGACCGCCAGCGTGCCGCGCGCCCGCCTGAACGACTTCCTGGCCTGGACCCAGGGCCGCGGCGCATACGACCGGGTGTGGCTGAATCCGGTCAGCCTGCCGGCACCCCCCCGCCAGCTATCCGAACCGGTGCGGGAGCTGAGCGTCAACTTCCTGGGCTCGCTGGCCGACCGCGCCGCCGACGCGGTGCACCACACCACCGCCAAGGTGCTGGGCGGCGTGCAGGGCGGGCTGCTGTACCACGGCCTCCCGCTGACCCGGCTGGCGGCCCTGACCTTCGACGACGCGCCACACCCGATCTTCGAGCCGCTGCTGCTGGACCTGCTGCAAAGATCGGGTATCCACGCCACCTTCTTCGTGATCGGGCGCAATGCCCGCGCCTACCCGTATTTCGTGCAGGACATGATCAGCCAGGGCCACGAGGTGGGCAACCATACCTACCACCACGTTCGGCTGCCGCCACTCAGCGCCGCCCAGGCCGCGCTGGAGATGCAGCAGGCCAGCCTGGTGATCCGCAGCATCACCGGGCAGCCGGTACGCTACTTCCGCCCGCCCGGCGGCGACTACACGCCCGCAACCCTGCGCGCCGCCAGTCAGCAGGGCCTGACCACCGTGTTCTGGACCGACGATCCCGGCGATTTTCAGAATCCGGGTGAGGCGGTTCTGCAGCGCCGGTACCTGCGGCATCTGGGCCGCGGCGGCATCGTGCTGCTGCACGACAATGCCCCGGAGATGCTGCAGGTGCTGCCGGCCTTCCTGCAGCTGGCCCGCCAGCGCCGGGTGGTGCTGGGCACGGTGGGCCAGCTGGTGGGTGAACCGCCGGCTCCGTACCCGGCCGGCTCCCCGCGCTGAGCCGGGCTCAGGCGGGGGTGGGTTCCGGCACCGCGTCCGCCACCCCGTTCACGATGCTCGGGTGGATGCCGAAGTCCTCGGCAATCAGGCGGGCCGTCATCTTGGCGCTCATCATCACGCTGGGGGTGCCGGCCCCCGGCTGCGCGCCCGCGCCCACCATGTAGAGGTTGCCCACGTCCTCGTGGCGGTTGTGCGGGCGGAAGAAGGCGCTCTGCACCAGCACCGGCTCCGGCCCGAAGGCGTTGCCCAGGTGCGCCTGCAGCGTGCCCTGGAAGTAATCGGGCGTGATGTAGGCCTGATGGGTCAGGCGGGCCCGCAGGTTGGGGATGTAGCCGCGCTCCTCCAGAAACTCCAGCACCCGCGCCACCAGCCGGGGGCCTTCCACGTCCCAGTTGAGGCCCGAGCCGTTGTGCGGCACCGGCACCAGCGTATAGGCGGCGTGGTGGCCGGGCGGGGCCAGCGAGGGGTCGGTGAGGGTGGGGATGTGCAGGTACTGGCTGAAGTCCTGGCCCAGCACCTTCTGCCCGAAGATCTCGCGCAGCAGCGCCTCGTAGCGCGGCCCCAGGATGATGTTGTGGTGCCGCAGGTCCAGCGGCCCCTCGTCCTGGAAGCCGAAGTAGATCACCAGCAGGCTCATGGACTGCCGGGCCAGCCGCACGCGGGCGTCGGTGTTGACCACCCGCGCCGAGCGGGGCAGCAGCTGCAGGTTGGTGGCGGCCCAGTCGGCGTTGCTGACCACCACGTCGGTGAGCAGCTCTTCGCCGGACTCCAGCCGCACGCCGCGCGCAGTGCGGCGGCCCGGCACCCGGCCGTCCACCAGAATCTGCTCCACACCCGCGCCGTAGCGCATCTGCCCGCCCAGCTCCTCGAACTTCTGCACGAAGGCCCGCACCAGCGCCCCGGTCCCGCCCATCGCGTAGTGGATGCCCCAGGTCTTTTCCACGAAATGGATCATCGCGTAGATGGCCGGCACCGACAACGGGTTGCCGCCCACCAGCAGCGTCTCGAAGCTGAACACCTGCCGCATCTTGGGGTTCTGGAAGTACTTGCTCGCAAAGCCGAAGAGGGTCCGCACCGCGTCCAGGCGCATCAGGTCCGGCACCACCGCCAGCATGCTGCCCACGTCGCCGAAGTGGGTGTAGCCCAGCTCCAGAAAGCCGCGCTCGAAGATGTCGCGGGCGTCGGCGTGGAAGCGCTCGTAGCCGTCCAGGTCCTCCGGCGCCAGCGCCTGGATCTGACGGCGGGTGCTCTCTGGGTCGCCGTCGTAGTCAAAGTAGGTGCCGTCGTCGAACCAGATGCGGTAGAACGGCAGGATCGGGCGCAGCCGCACGTAGCGCCGGGTGGCCGGACCGCCGCTGTCGCCGCTCCGGACGCGCTCAGCGGCGCGCACCTCCTCCGGGAAATCGGGGCCGCCCAGCTCGGCGCGGCCCCGCTGCAGCCGGAACAGTTCCTCGATGAAGTGCGGCACCGTGATGACGGTGGGCCCCATATCGAAGACGTAGCCGTCCGGGGTGCGGCGCTGGTAGGCGCGGCCGCCCGGCTGGTCCAGCCGTTCAAGAATGGTGGTCTGGAAGCCGAGGCTCTGCAGCCGGATGCCCAGTGCCAGCCCACCGATGCCCGCCCCGATGATCAGGGCGGTCTTGGGCCGGACGGGGGAACGGGTGGCGGGGAAGCTGGAGGACGGGGTCATGTGGCTTCAATTGTGCAGGCTGGCGCGCCCCGGCTTCGTATCTTTTGCTGGCAAGCGCGGCTAACTCAGCCGCAGTTCCCACCACGCCTGCGGCAGCATCAGCAGCTTGCGCGGGCCGCTCACCTGGGCGCGGCGGCTGAAGTTGTCGTAACCGTTGCGCTCCAGCGCGTCCAGAATGCCCTCGTAGGCGCGGGCGGCCGCCGCCACCGCCAGCCGCCCAGACCCGTGCAGGCACGGCAGGCCGGCGCGGCCCTCGGCGTACCACTGGCGGGCCAGCTGCGTCAGGTGCTGCATCAGGCGGCGGTATTCGGGCGTCACCTGCCCGGCGTGCAGCATCTGCACCGTCACCCCGAACTCGGCCATCAGGTCGGCCGGCAGGTAGATGCGGCCGCGCCCCAGGTCCTCGCCCACGTCACGCAGGATGTTGGTCAGCTGCATCGCCTGACCCAGCCGCACGGCGTGCTGCAGGGTCTGCTCGCCGCCGTGGTAGCCGCAGATCGGCGCGATCATGAAGCCCACCACGCCCGCCACCCGGCGGCAGTACAGCTCCAGCTCCGACAGTGTGCCGTAGCGGTGGCCCTCCAGGTCCATCCGCAGGCCCAGGTACAGCTCGCGGAAGGCACTTTCCGGAATCGGGTAGTGGCGGGCCGCCCAGCCGAGCGCCACGTCCACCGGGTCGGGGCCGGCCGCTCCGAACGCCAGCCGACCGGCCAGCGCCGACTGCACCCGCGCCCACCACTGACTCAGCGCGGCGGCACCTCCGCCCGGCTCATCCACGATGTCGTCGCCGCAGCGGCAGGCCGCGTACACCGCCCAGACCGCCTGCCGCTGCTGCAGCGGAAAGAAGCGCGAGCCGAAGTAGAAGGTCTTGGAGTGCTGGCGGGTCAATTCCCGGCAGTGCAGCATCGCCTGTTCCGGCGCGGGTTGGCTGGGGCGTCCACCGGCCGCCAGGACCGGTTCCGGCAGGACGCCACCACTCATCAGGTTGGGAGGTTCCTGTCTCACATCGGCTCCAGTCCCCGGCGCGGGTCAGTGCAACGTCCGGGTTTCTGCCTAGGAGTGTAAGCGGGCCGGCCAGCGTCTGAATTGCCGCTTTGTTACAGACTCGGCCACCACCCTGCCCAGACACCTCCCACCCTAGCGGTCCGGCAACGTTCCCGCCACCACCAGCGGCCAGGCGTCCGGGCCTTCAAAGCCCGGCTGGTAGGCGCGCAGCACCACGGCCACGGCGCTGCCCAGGCGCCAGCCGGTCTCCAGCTGATAGCTGCCCGCGCAGCGGCGGCTGGCCGGCAGCCGGGCGTCGGCCTGCAGGGGATGGCCGTTGACGCTCAGCCGCAGCCCGGCCGGTGGGTGGGCCGGGTCCGGGGCAGGGCAGCCGGACGGCAGGGCCACCCGGCTCAGCAGGAAGGTCAGGGTCCCGGCGGTCAGACGCTGCGGCAAGGCGGGCGGCCACGACTGCGGGGCGGGCGGCGCCACCACGAACAGCGGCTCACCCTGCACCGGGCTGAGCAGGGCGTAGCGCGCCAGGTCGCTGTGGTGGCGGGCCAGCAGCCGCGCGGCCACCCGCTCCGGGTCCGGCGTGCCAGTGCGTTCGGTGAGCTCGTCCAGCACCAGCAGCACGTTGCGCCGCACATCCGTGATCTGCAGCCGGGCGGCCGGGAAGCCGCTGCCGTCACGGACCCAGGCGCTGACCAGCAGGTGATAGCGGGCGTCCGGACTGAAGCCGTAGCGTGACAGCAGCGGCCGGTCGGCGGCATGTACGGAAAGCGAGAACAGCACCAGCAGGGCGAGCAGCAGGCGGCGCATGCTCCGAGTGTACAGAGAGCCACTCTGCTACAGTGAATCCATGTCCGCGCTGCCGAAGACGATGATGCGAATGCCCCCAGGCACGTAACCGCAGAGGTTGCTGTCTGGGGCGCTTGCTAGAGCGCCCCGCTTTTTTTGCCGAACCCACACGCTATGCTCCTGCGGAGGACCGCCCCTGATGACCAGACCCCAGAGTTTCTACATCACCACCGCGATTGACTACGCCAACGGCGCGCCGCACATCGGGCACGTGTTCGAGAAGATCCTGACCGACACGCTGGCCCGCTACCACCGGCTGGCCGGCTACGAGGTGCAGTTCCTGACCGGGACCGACGAACACGGCGAGAAGATCGCCAAGGCGGCGGCCAAGGCGGGCCAGACCCCCCAGAAGTTCGTGGACGACCTGTCGCTGAACGCCTTCAAGGGCCTGTGGGACCGGCTGGAGATCAGCTACGACGACTTCATCCGCACCACCGAGCCGCGCCACAAGCGCTACGTGCAGGACGTGCTGCAGCGCGTGTATGACAGCGGCGACATCTACTACGCCGAGTACGAGGGCCTGTACAGCGTGGGCGCCGAGCGCTACGTGACCGAGAAGGAACTGGTGAACGGCGTGTACCCCGGCGACAGCCAGCCGCCGGAACTGCGCCGCGAGGCCAACTACTTCTTCCGGATGGAGAAGTATCAGGCGTGGCTGCTCTCTCACCTGCAGACGCACCCGGAGTTCATCCAGCCGGCCGGCTACCGCAACGAGGTGCTGGAGATGCTGCGCGAGCCGATCGGCGACCTGAGCATCAGCCGGCCCAAGTCGCGGGTGCCGTGGGGCATCGAACTGCCCTGGGACCCGGACCACGTGACCTACGTATGGTTCGACGCGCTGCTCAACTACCTCTCGGCGCCCGCCTCGCAGGGCCGCCCGGAGCTGTTTCAGCACGCGTGGCACGTGATCGGCAAGGACATCCTCAAGCCGCACGCCATCTTCTGGCCCACCATGCTGAAGGCCGCCGGCCTGCCGCTCTACGAGAAGCTGGTGGTGCACGCGCACATCCTGGCCGAGGACGGACGCAAGATGGGCAAGAGCCTGGGCAACGCCATTGACCCGGTGGCCCTGCTGGACGAATACGGGGCCGACACGGTGCGCTACACGCTGCTGCGCGAGACCTCCCTGGGCGCCGACAGCCCCTACGGCGAGGGCATCCTGGTGGCCCGCCTGAACGCCGACCTCGCCAACGACCTGGGTAACCTGCTGTCGCGCCTGAGCAGCATGATCCAGAAGTACTGCGGCGGCGTGATTCCGGCGAGCGGCGCGCCGGGCGAGCGCGAGCGCGGCATCGAGGCGGCGGCGCGCGCGCTGCCGGGCCGGGTGCTGGGGCTGGCCCGCGACCTGAAGCTGAACATGGCGCTGGAAGCCGCGATGGAATTCGTGCGCGACCTGAACCGCTACATCGCCGAGAGCCGCCCCTGGGACCTGGCCAAGTCGCCGGACACCGCCACTCAGCTGCACACGGTGCTGTACACCGCCGCCGAGGGGCTGCGGGTGGCCAGCGTGGCGCTGGAGGCGGCCATTCCCGCCAAGGCCGCCGAGCTGCGCGCCCAGCTGGGGCTGGGGGGCCAGCAGTACCGCCTGGAGGCCGCCTGGGGCCTGACCCCGCCCGGCACGGTGCTGCAGCCGGGCGCGGTGCTGTTCCCCAAGCCGGACCCCGACAAACTCACCCGAAACGAGAAGCCCGTGACCGACATCAAACAGAAGCCCGAAGCCACCCTGCCCGCCGCCCCCGACGCCACGCCCGCGCCTAAGCCGGAGGTGGCCGAGATCAGCATCGACGACTTTGCCCGCATTGACCTGCGGGTGGCCGAGGTGGTGGCGGCCGAGGCGGTGGAAAAGGCGGACAAGCTGCTGAAGCTGACCGTGCGGCTGGGCGATGAGGAGCGGGTGGTGGTGAGCGGCATCCGCAAGTGGTTCACGCCGGAGCAGCTGGTGGGCCGCCGGGTGGTGGTGGTGGCCAACCTGAAACCGGTCAAACTGCGCGGCATCCTCTCGCACGGCATGATCCTGGCGGCCGAAGACGAATACGGCAACCTGGACGTGGTGGGGCCACAGCTGGAACTGCCGGGCGGCACCAAGGTCCGCTAGACCGCCAGCACTGTGAAGCGGGCCACGGTGCAGACCGGTGGCCCGCTGTCGTCTGAGCGGGCGCTTCGGGTATGCTCGCTGCCAGGACCGGTGCCCTGGCCCGTGACGTGACCGCTGACGTGCACCGGCCCGGAGGTCCGTCTATGAAGCGATGGAGCGTTGCCGCCCTGCTGCTGCTGACCGCGTGTATGCCTGCCCTGCCGCATGTGGCCCGGCCGGGCGCCACTCCATTTACCGACTACGTGGCGATCGGGGACAGCATCACGGCCGGGTTTCAGTCGGGCGGCCTGACCGCCGAGTCGCAGCGGGCCTCCTACGCCCACCTGCTGGGGGAGCGCGGTGGCCTGGACCTGCCGATGCCGGAGGTGCAGGCGCCCGGCTGCCCGCCGCCGGTGAACGTGGGCGGCCCCAGGAACTGTGCCCGCGCGATGCCGGACGTCGTCTCGAACGTGGTCGCGGTGCCCGGCGCCAAGGTGGGCGACGTGCTGGAAAGCACCGACACGCACGTCACCAACCCCGACCCGCAGCTGTACGACCCGGACCTCTACCGGGCCATCCTGGGGCCGAACACGACCCAGCTGCAGGCGGCCCTGGCCCGCCACCCGAAATTCGTCACCATCTGGATCGGCAACAACGACGTGCTGCTGCCGACCCTGCGTGGCCAGCCGGACCAGTCCACGCCACTCGACCAGTTCCGGACCAGCTACGCGTCACTGCTGAGCCAGCTGAAAGCGGGCGGCGTGGAGCACCTCCTGGTGATGACGGTGCCGGACGTGACGCGGGTGCCGGCCCTGATTCCGGTGCGGCTGCTGCGGCTGGCCGGCGTGGTGGATGCCAGCTGCCAGGGCCAGAACGTCTACTTCGGCAGCGTGGTGGTCGGCCGTGCCAGCAAGGAGCGGCCGCTGTCCTGCAGCTCACCCGACGCGCTGACCGCCGAGGAATACGCCCGGGCGCAGCAGATCGTCACGCAGTACAACAGCGCGATCCGGACGCTGGCCGCCGAGTACGGCGCGCCGGTCTTCGACGTGAACACGGTGCTCGACAGGCTGCCGGGCCGCCCGCTGATTCCCACCGCCGCCTCTCCCTTCGGCCGATCCTTCAGTCTGGACGGGGTTCATCCCAGCAACTTCGCCCACCAGCGCTTCGCGCGGGAGCTGGCCGTGTTCATCAACCAGCAGTTCGGCACCGACCTGGACATCCGGCCCTGAGCGTCCCTCACAGCTGCCGCAGCCAGCGCTCCGCTTCGTTCGGCGTGCTGAAGTGCAGGACCTGAAGGTGCGGGAAGCGGGCCAGCTGAGCCGGCACGGTGCGCCGCCGCTGCCAGTGGGTGCGGAAGAACCACGCCAGAATGCCGTCCCGCGAGAGCAGGTTCAGGCCCAGCTGTTCCCGGTTGCCGTTCCATAGTTCTTCTCGCGTCAGGCCACGCCGCAGCGTGCGCCGCAGCAGCCGCCAGAACACCAGCGGGGCCGGGTAGTCCAGCCAGATGAGGGTGTCGGCCCGCGCCCAGCCGATGTCCTGCGCTTTGGTGTAGTTGCCGTCCATCACCCAGCCGTCCTGGGCCGTGAAGCGCGCCACCGACGCCCGAAACTGCTCCAGCGGCGCCTCCTGCCAGCCGGGCAGGTGGTTCCAGGCGTCCTGCTCGGCATGCGGCACCCCCAGCTTCCCGGCCACGGCGCGGGCCAGCGTGGTCTTGCCGCTGCCGGTGGTTCCGGTCACGATCACGCGGCGCGGGGTGAGAGGCGTCATCCGGACAGGAGGGCAGAACAGGCTGGCCGCCGGCATCCGCCACCTGGCGGAGGGGCAGCCGGGGCCATCACACCTGACGCATCAGCAGCAGCGCGCCGCGGGCCGGCACTTCCAGGTACGCGCTCTCGTGAAGCTGGTACTCCTGGCCGCTCAGGGCGTCGCGGTAGCGGCCCGGCACCAGCCCGCCCAGGGTGGCCATCTGCGGCTGCAGGGCGGTGTTCATCAGGACGTGCACCGCCTCGCGGGCGTACACGCGCCGGTAGGCCAGCAGGTCGTGGCCGGCATACAGCACCTCGAAGGTGCCGCGCTGCAGCGCCCGGCTGCTGTGGCGGGCCGCCGTCAGCCGGCGGATCAGCGCCAGGGTGGGCAGGTGCCACGCGTCCGGCTGATCCCAGGGAAAGGCCCGCCGGCAGTCCGGGTCCGGGCCGCCCGGCAGCCCGATCTCGTCGCCGTAGTACAGGCAGGGAGCGCCCAGGTACGTCAGCTGGAAGGTCAGGGCCAGCAGGTGCGCGGTGTGGTCGCCGCCCACCGCCGTGAGATAGCGCGCGGTGTCGTGGCTGTCCAGCAGGTTCAGCTGCGCCTGCACGATCTCCAGGCTGTACATCTGCGACACGGTGGCCATCCGCTCGGCGAACTGCTCGGCGGTCATCGGATGCACGATCCCGGTGCCGCTGACCTCGTTCATGCGGTTGTCGAGGGTGTGCGCCCCGAAGTACGCCAGGCAGGGCCGGGTGAACGGGTAGTTCATGACGGCGTCGAACTGGTCGCCGGCCAGCCAGCGGTGCGCGTCACCCCAGATCTCGCCCACGATGTAGGCCTCCGGGTTGATGGCCTTCACCCGGCGGCGGAACTCGCGCCAGAACTCGTCGTCATCGATCTCGTTCGGCACGTCCAGCCGCCAGCCGTCGATGCCGAAGCGCATCCAGTACTCGGCCACGTCCCACAGGAACTCGCGCACCGCCTGGGTGTTGGTGTTGAACTTGGGCAGCGCCCGGTTGCCCCACCACGCCTGATAGTGGGCCGGGTGGCGGTCGTCGTAGGGGCTGAGCGGAAACGGCCCCACGTGGAACCAGTCCAGGTACGCGCTGCCCTCGCCCTGCTCCAGAATGTCGTTGAACTGGAAAAAGCCTCGGGAGGCGTGGTTGAACACCCCGTCCAGCACCACCCGGATGCCGCGGGCGTGCGCGGCGTCCACCAGTTCGCGCAGGGCGTCGTTGCCGCCCAGCATCGGGTCCACCTGGTAGTAGTCGTGGGTGTGGTAGCGGTGATTGCTGGCCGACTGGAACACCGGACAGAAGTAGATGGCGTTGACGCCCAGCGAGGCGATGTGGTCCAGGCGCTCCACCACGCCCAGCAGGTCGCCACCCTGGTAGCGGTTGGTCTCGGGCGCGTCACCCCAGGCCTGCAGGTGGCCGGCTTTGCGAACCCGCGTGCTGCGGGCGAAACGGTCAGGAAAGATCTGGTAGAACACGGCGTCCTTGACCCAGTCGGGGGTGCGAATACTCACACGTCCCAGTGTAGAGGTCCGGAGGTGACAGCCATCTGACAGGGTGGGCTCAGCCGCGCCGCTCCGCCCAGTCCCGCAGCCACACCCGCGCCTCCTCCGGGGTGTGGATCTCACCCAGCGCCCGCGCCTCGGCCAGTGCGGCGACCGCCTCCCCCACCGCTGGTCCGGGCGCCAGAGACAGCAGCTGCATCACCTCCTGGCCGCGCAGCAGCGGCGCGGGCGCGCTCGGCTGCTCCTCCAGGGCGGCCAGCACCCGGTCCATGCCCTGCTGATAGTACCGACGGGAAGCGGCGCTGGACTGCGGGCCACGGGCCGCCTCCCGGTCCGCCAGCATCAGCTGCAGCAGGTCCGGCAGCAGCTCACGGCGGCGGTGTACGAAGCGCCGGGCCTCGCGCTCGTTCTGTGGCAGCGGCACCATATGCGCGGCGACCAGAGCAGACACCCGCGTTTCCAGGGCGGCGGGCGCCTTCAGCCGGGCCAACATGCTTCCGGCCAGCTCAGCGCCGAGCCGGGCGTGGCCGTAGTAGTGGGTCTGGCCGCCCTCCATGCTGCGGCTGCGCGGCTTGCCCACGTCGTGCAGCAGGGTGGCCCAGCGCAGGGCCAGCGGCGCCTCTGGAAAGCGCTGCACCAGCTGGTGCAGCGCCTCCACGTTGTGCTGGAACACGTCCAGGTGATGAAAGCCGCCCTGCTCCACTCCCAGCCCCTCGCGCAGCTCTGGCAGCCAGCGCTGCAGCAGGTGCAGCTCTTCGAGCAGCCGCACCCCGCGCGCCGCCTGTGGATGCAGCAGCAGCGCGTGCAGTTCCTCGCGGACGCGCTCCGCTGCCGGAGATGGCCAGTCCTCGCCGGCCAGCCGGATCACGGCCTCCCGGGTCTGCGGCTCGATGCGGAAGCCCAGCGTGATGGACAGCCGCGCCGCCCGAAGCAGGCGCAGCGGATCGGAGCGGAGGTTGGCCTCGCTGACCATCCGCAGGGTGCGGGCGCGCAGGTCCCGCTGCCCTTCGGAGGGGTCATGCACCTGTCCGTCCGGGGCCAGGGCCAGCGCGTTCACCGTGAAGTCGCGGCGCAGCAGTTCCGACGTCAGGTCGGCGGGCAGCGGCACCACGTCATGCTGCTCCTCCGCTGGACCGACCACCCGGTAATACCCACGCTCCTGATCGAGGGCGAAGACGGCGCCGTCCAGCTGCCGGCCCAGCCATTCCGCGGCCAGCTCAGGATCGGGGGCGGCCCAGTCCCAGTCGCCCGGAGCGGCACCACGCAGCAGGTCACGGGCCGCCCCGCCCACCAGCAGCGCCCCCGGCGGCCAGCGCCGGGGCAGGGTCAGCCGCCTGCGCCACATGGCCGGAGTGTAGCGTCCGGAGGTGCCGGCGCGGCTGACGCCAGCTTTCTATACTTCAGCTATGCGCCCCGTCCTGCTGCCCTGCTTCTTGCTGGCGCTGATCAGTGTGCCGCTCAGCGCCTGTGCCCCCAGAATGGGTTCTCCCAACCTCAGCGCGGCAGCCCCAGTCGCCACATGGCCCTCACCCCTGACGCCCCGACCGCCCGGCAGCCCGGACGTGCTGCTGCTGAGCATCTCCGGCCGCTGTCCACCCCCCTGCCTGAACGCCCCGGACGACAACACCGAGTACTTGGCGCGGCGCGGCGTGGTGCAGGCGCTGACCCGCACGCTGCAGGACGCTGGCCTGAGCGTGCAGAGCTCCACGGCCGCCGCCCACCTGACCCTCCACCGGCCGCACGGCAGCACCGAGGACGTGCCGGGCTTCCTGCAGGTGGAGGCGCAGCTGACGACGGCGTATCAGCGCTGGATGGTGGGCCGCCGCAATCCCACCCGCATCGTGCTGCTGGCGCACTCACACGGGGTGGTGTGGACGCATGCGCTGGCCCGCGCCCACCCGGAGATTCTGGTGGCCGCCCTGATTGACCTGGACGGCCTGTGTGACGTGTGGGAACGCGACAACGCCCGGATCATCCAGGCCTATGTGCGGCAGCTGGGCCACAACCCCTGGCCGTTCAACCTCGCCGACAGCTGCGGCTCCGTGATGGCCGGACATCTGAGGTACGACCTCAAGGACGTGGTGACCGACAACGTGGAACGCAATCTGGAGGTCGAGAGCCAGCGTTTTGCGGGCCGCTCCACCGAGCCGCTGATCGGGCCGTATGGGGCCAACTACGCCTTCGATCTGGTGCGCAACGTCCGCACCGACGGCAGCCGCCGCGGCATCCAGACCTTCGTGGCCAGCACCCAGAACCACAGTCAGGTGACGCAGACGGACGGGCCGGCCCTGCGCTGGGTGCAGCTGCAACTGGCCGCACTGGCCCGCGGCTGGGCCACGCCCCCGGCGCCGTGAGCGGCTGTACAAGGCCGGCGCACTCTGCTACCCTTGGGGACGCTGGGGACATAGCTCAGCGGGAGAGCGCCTGCTTTGCAAGCAGGATGTCCGGGGTTCGAATCCCCGTGTCTCCACCAGCACGGCAAGCCGCGCCCAGACGGCAGAAAAGTGGCCCAGGTTGATCCTGGGCCACTCTCATATTCACCCGCTTCGGGGATGCTGGGCGCTTACGAGGCGCTTAGAGCTGAGTCGTGACTTAGAAACCGGGCACCATGACCTCGATCACCCGCGCTCTCTCCTCGGCCAGAGTTACCCGGTACGTGCGTGCCAGCAGCACAGTGTTGCTGTGGCCGATCTGGGACGCCACGGTCTCCTCCGAAGCGCCATTCTTCAGGGCGTGGGTGATGTAGGTCCTGCGGGCATCGTGAATGGTCAGGTGACGGACCCCGATCCGCCTGCACAGCCGCGCATGCGCCCGGCTCCAGTTATCAGCCCACTGGGGCTTCCCCTCTCCAGTGGTGAACACGTACCCGGTCTCGGTCCAGAGCGGGCCAGCACGCTGCCGCAGCAAGTCCTGCCGCGCCCGCTGCTCATCCAGCAGCTTCATAGCCACGCTGCTCAGCGGGAAGCGGCGCGTGCCTGCCTTCGTCTTGGTGGTCCCGTCCGACCTCTGCTGGGCGTCCATGCTGTCGTGTATGAACGCCACCGTGCCCTTGATGTCTGACCACTTCAGGCTCAGCACCTCGCCACGGCGCATCCCAGTCACCAGGGCAAATGCCGTCATCATGCCGAACGGACCGGTATCGCTGCGGCCCGCCGCCACTAGCTGGCCCCGCTCCTCCTCGGTGTAAACGTCCAGCTGGCGCACTGCCTGTACCTTCTTGGGCTTGGTGAACCTGTTCAGCGCTGGGTTGCTGCTGATGATGCCCCGGCTCACCGCCCACTCCAGCGCCTGAGAGACCCGCTGGTGGGCCATCACCCGCGTGCGCTGCAGGCTGGTCTGCGCCAACAGCTGCTGCCACTCGGTCAGCACGTCAATGTTCACCGCCCGCACCCGCTTGGTGCCCAGGTACGGCAGGACATGCAGCCGGATCACGGACTGGTACGACTCCAGCGTCTTCGGCCTCAGTTCCATCGCCCGCAGCTCCAGCCACTGCTCCAGCAGCTCAGACATCCGCATATCAGGGAAGCGATCCGCCACGTTCTGGCGCTGCTCGCTGGCCTTGGCCTTAGCCAGCTCCAGGGCTCGCCTCCCAGCAGCCTTAGCGTGCGCTGGGTTGTTCGGGTGGCTGACGTTGCCGCTCAGGCGCTTCTTCTCGCCATCAGGCAGGGACACCCAGACCTCCCAGCGCACCCGGATGGGCCGCTCGTCCTTCGCGCTGACCACCCGGACAGTCCCTGCACCTCGCACCCCGCGCTCTCTCGGCTGATTGGGCATGCGCCCATTTTAGCGCCCGGAGCAGGATATCTCAAGTTCGATCTCACCAGATCGATTTACGCCCTAATCAGCCATGCTGATTCACAGCTGCTTTCCAGCACGCACAGCTCCGTATCAGCCTTACGTTCACAACATATGGCGTCCGGCACTGGTGGCGAGTGTTCACTCCGTAACCCGCTTGAATCAGGTTGGGTGGTATGGCCGCTGCACTCGCTTCCGCCCTTGACGGCTCCAAGTTAGAAGAGGGTTGCGGGAGGCTGGCCTACTTCGCTGCTGACCGGCGTGAGGGGGCTGCAATGCGAGTCCAGCTACGCTGCTTCTTGCCCGTATGCTGAGCCATGATCAAGCGACCGGATCGAAGGACAGTGCTGCAGACGGTATTGGCCCTGGTTGTCCTGCTGAGCCTGGGCGCAGCACTGTTCATCGCCTTTGTACGCCCGCCCTTGCTGAAATATGGCAGCGCTGGCGGGGTTGTTGACGGTCGCTCGCTCTGTGCGGCAGAAGGCGAACGGGCAGCTGAGGCTGCAAATCCCTTCGCTCAGTTCTTTCCCGGTGCCGAATCAAAGAAGGTGGCTGCGGTAAGAAATCGGGCAGTGGTGGACTGCTTGAGCGAGACAGCCGTGAACACCCCTCTCCTCCTGGTCCGCGTGCTCTTGCTGCTGGTCCCAGCCACAGCAGCGGCTGCTTACAGCAGACGGCTGCAGTTCGGGTGATGAGCGACCGTGGAGCGCTGTCGGCCCTCTGACTCCAGACGTGCTCTGAAGTGTGTTACGCACCCGTCTCTGGCAGGCGACAATGGCAGGGATGAACATGACCCAGCGGAGCGCCCTTGTCGATCAACTCCTTGCCACCTACCGCCCCAAGTTCCCTGAAGCCGCAGAACTCGGGGGGCAAGTCGCCCTCGATCCCGATAACCTTGAATTCTGGGTCCAGTATCGGCCAGCAGTGCCCGGCCCGATCTACTCAGGCGGCTTTTACGTCTCGTTCGAGGCTGTTGAGCAGCCAAATGGTCGTGAGCTGGCCGCCGAGGGGTTGGAGCAGCTACTGGCGATCACCAAGAGCAACAGGTTGCCTGAGAGCGATGGTGGGAAGGCCCCGGCTCTGATCCGGCTCACCGTGGCGCGGGGATGGGAGTACCTGAGCGGCTATCAGCAGCAGGGGTAGCGAGGTCATCCAGCGCCAAACGCCACCCACGGAGGGCAGATGGTAAGCATCTGCGGCATGTTTGCCGTGACCTGCTGTCGCCATAACCTTGCTCCAGCACGCAAAGCCATCTGCAACATCAGCTCAAAGTCGCACCAGCGCTGGTATCCCGCCTTTCTGGACCTCTGAGATCATGAGTGGGTATGGCGAACCTCACCACCACCCCAACGCCCGCCCCGACCATCACCACCGCTGACGCTGCCGCTCTGATTGGCGTGAACCTCGATCAGGTTCAGGCGCTGATCCGGCGCCGCAAGCTGCCTGCGATCAACGTCAGCAGCGGCACCCGCCCGGTCTACCGCCTGAAGCACAGCGACGTGCTGGACTTCATCGAGCGCCGCAGCACCACCATCGAGGTGGGCGATGAGTAAGCCGCTCACCCCCGAAGAGATCGCCCGGCACAAGCAGAATATGGCCGTGCTGGATAGCGTGCTGCGGCCCGGCCCTGATCTCACTCGTCCCTATGTGGAGGCCGCGCCGCAGGGCATTAGCGCTCCCACCGCGCTGGCCTACCTGGGCTGGATCGCGCCGATGGGGATCACCTTCACCGAGACGGTTGCCGAGATCGCCCATCACCTCCGCATGGCTGAGGACCGCGTGATCGCCCGGCTGTCGCAGCTGGCCCAGCGCCCGGAACTGGAGGACGTGCTGCGCCGCCCCGCTGTGACCGGCACGGCGCTGCTGATGGTGGTCTGCGGGCTCGTCCTGGGAGTGGCTGACTAGCATGACGCTGCGCCACACCACCTCGAAGCTGCACCGCATCACGGCGGCGCAGGTCGTGGGGGTGTGGCTCTCCGCTCGCTCTGCCCAGCAGCCAGCACTGCCCGACCCGACACCTGTGGAATCCACCACTTATCGGCACGGTAAATGCACGGATTCCACCAAAAAAAGTGGTGATCCTGGCCAGTGGCTGGTTTTGCTGGAGACGCAGCCTGCTCAGGTGCGGCGGATCGCTCGGGAATTCCGGGCCGCAGTGGAGGTCAGCCCGGCGCTGGCTCAGGAATGCGCGGGCCTGGATGACGTGGCCATCGTGCTTGTGCTCGCTCTCATAGCCCGCCTGCAACTCCGACCGCCCCGCTCTGCGGGTCTTGATCTTGATCCTGCCCTACTGGATGGTGACGAGCCGGACGAAGTTGCAGAGCACAGGCGCAGGTGGAGGCTGCTGCACCCCCGGACGCAGCGCTGGGGCACGGACCGCAGCATGCGGGACGGCGGGCCAGAGTGGCGGATGTGGGAGGCGGCCCAGCTGCAGGGCGAGTCCCTGTGGGCAGCCACGCTGACACCTCATCGCAACCTGAGCGGTGCGCTGCTCCACTGCACCCCCTCTCGCCGCCAGGACCTTGCCAGGAAGCTCCTCGATAGTGCCGCGCCGACCGGAATGAGGCTGTGGCGCATAGAACACGCCCCGCAGGCAGGCGTGCATTTCGAGGGTGTCGTGAGCGGCCAGGACATACCGCAGTGGCATGCTGTAGCGGACCTGATGGGCGGCACGCTGGACCTGCGCCCAATCACGGACCTCGACATGCTGCGGCGGCAGGTCCGCTACGCCACGAAAGGCGCTCGGCACCGCAAGCACGGCAAGCCAGTTCCGCTGTGGGAGCTGGAAACGCACTCGCTGCAGGAGGCGCTGGACGACATCCTGAGTGCCGTGGCGCGGCACAAAGGACTGCCGGGCCATGCTCGCCGCCCCCCACTCATGCGCTGGCACACCCCAACCCACCAGCAGCTCGATGCCCTGCGGTTGCAGAAGGCCGAGCGCGACAGGGCGGCGCTACAGCAGTTACAGGCTGCGGAGCGACGGAGCGCCCTGTGCCGCATCCAGGCACTGAAAGCGCGGAGAGCCCCACAGAGACACCAGCAGCGCAGCAGGGCAGCTGCGCCCAGACCCAGCCATCCGCAGGGCCTTCCTCGGGCTCGGAGCGCCCGCGCCGGACCGACAGAAGGGCGAGCGACCGCCGAAGCGCCCGCTCGTCTCGCCCTCCCCATCAGACTTAGTGTCCATCATACACTATATTCCGCCCGGCGCACCGCCACCCACCGATTGCCGCCCGAGAAGCCGCTGTAGGAGGTTCACTGACAGGAGTTTAGACACAGCCTCACCACCACCAACCCCACCCCCGGTCAGCCGCCCACCAGCCGCTGCCGGGCCGTGCTATCTCGCCCACCCGCACCCGCCTGCCACTCCCTCGACCTGCACAGCTTGCTGTGCCGCGCCAGCGCCAGCAATGGCGTTGTGAAGGGCGGAGCGCAGCGACCGCAGCGCACCGTGGCCGAGCACGGCAGGGCCAGCAGACCGGAGCAGGGTTGCCCCTGAGTGCGCTTATCTTTCCCCAGCTCCGCCGAAGCGGGCGAGGAGCTTACCGCTGCTGCTTGAGGGCAGCCTCCATCCGGCGCTGCCGCTCGTACCACTCGGCCACGATCTGCTCGTCACTCAGCCCGTCCAGGGCGGTGGTCACCTCACCGAGAATGTCGGCCACGGTCCGGGCTTCCTTGCGAGCGTGGGCGGCATAGCGGCGGTCGGCGTCGTCCATGACTCCACTCTACTTCTGACCTCCATCGGCAGGAGGGCCGACCACGGGCATGACCTGCGCTCCTTCTTTCGTGAGCAGGAGCGAAGCGACTGCAGTAAGGCGGAAGCCCAGAAGCCAACGCATTGCCGACAGTGGCTGAGGTCGTTAAGAGAGCCTCGCATCTCCTCCCGAACGGGAGTGCTCAGCGCAGTCTGCTTTCAGGCGCCACCATTATCGCACACGATCCCGTTTTTGAAAGAATGTTGCGCTGAGACGTGGGATGACGCCTGTACTACGCTGTTATCAGAGGGGCACACGCAGTAAAAGGAGCGCATTGATCACCGCCACGTCCTCCCATCACACCCAGGTCCTCAATCTCAAGCTCAACACCCCGGAGGGGGCGACATACGCCATCCACTACCGGTCGCCGGATGCCTGCTCTGCATCGGTAAATGGCCGCACTCTCCTGATTGGGTTTGAGGTTCTGGTCCGCCTCAACGTCCGGCATCAGGAGACCATAGAGGCATTCGCCCGGAGGAATGTCGCCAGTCCCAGCACGATCAACCTGCTGGTGGCCAGCGGGCCGATACCAGCCTACCCGCCCTCGCTGCTAGCGGATATCCCTGCTGCTCGTCGCCGTGCCCACGTTGAAGCACAGAACCGCCGCAGAGCCGCTGAACAAGAGGCGAAGGCCCGTGAGGCACTGAAGCGCATGAACGCAGCTGCCATTGCACGCCCCGATAAGCCGGACAACTTCATCGAGATGGAAGCCAAACCTATCCTCTGGCCGCCACCTCCTCAGCCGGTCCACCCGCCACGCCCGCTGACCCCCGAGGAGGCGGAGCGCCTCCGGAAGCTGCTGGCGCAACCGGAAGCACCAGAGCCGGAGCTGCCCTTCTGGCAGCGACCAGAGAACCAGTTCGCTGACTGACCGATAACCCTCACCCCTGCCCCTCTACACCCAGGCCGCCACACCAAGCGGCCTGGGCGATCCACGAGGGCGCGTTGAAGAAAGCACTGTGGGGGCCTGCAGGGCTGTGCCGAGCCCCGCATCTTGTGCCCGCTCGCTCAAGGCCAAGTGCGGAGATTTCGGTGACGAAACAGAATCAGGCTTGCTGATTCAACAAGGCGCGGTAGACCTTCAGAGGCACAGTCAGCGCTGCGACGATCCGCAAGGCGTGTTCCCAATTCATCGCCACACACAGACCAGTGGCGATCTCCAACACCAGCTCCAGCAGCCTCAAGAGGGCTTTCAGCGTGATCTTCCGGGACTTCTTGGCCGCGCCGTCCGGTACAACACTCGGTGCGCTTGCAGCGACCGGCAGCGGGGTTGCAGTATCCAGCGGCTTCAACGCAGCGGGCTTCGACACATCGGTCGCCTGAAGTGCTTTGCGGGAGGACGTGGCACGGGATTTCACTCGGTCTTGGACGCTCCTCATACATCCAGAATGGAGCAACGCCAAAAAATTTGTGGAGACGCTTTTTCCGGGGAAAGTAGAGAGTCAATCCCACTGTGCGCCACGCACGTGGCAGGCGTTTTCCGCGTGCTGGACAGCTTTTCTCCCCTTTTCCTGCCGCACCCACATTGAGATCGGGACCCTATGAGGACGTGCCGCAGTTGGTCGAGCGCCCATGCTCGGTCAACGCCCTTGGGGCGGGAGAGAATGCGTCAGCAGCGCTCTGGAAAGTACGTTGCCGCGCAGGTGGCGCTGAGACTGAGCGCCGCCGCGTACATGGCGATGTTGTTGCTCTCGTCGTCAAACTGGCGCACGTCGCTCTCGCCAGTGCTGCAGGCGTCGAGGATCAGGTTAGTCTCGGTGGCCGCCGCCAAGTGCAGGCCGGACCTAGGCACTGAAATGACGAGCCGAGCTGGGCGGTACGTGGCTCCGGCCCGCCCTAGCATGCTCAGGTTGGATGGGCAGGTCGTTGTTCCGCCCCGCCAGGGCTGCACGCGGTCATGGAGAACGCGGCGCTAACCGGGCGCTTAAGTTGCCACAGCCTTTCTGCTATTCCGCTACTAAAATTCAAACGTATACACCCCGCAATACACTGATGATGACAGAAACACCCTCCCAGAGCCACGATTTCGGATCGTGATCTTGAAGATGAGCAACTCCAGTAGTGGGATTTGAGAATGAGGCCGTGCTTTGCAAGCAGGATGTCCGGGGTTCGAATCCCCGTGTCTCCACCAGCCAGCAGAAACCCGCCCGGATAAGGCGGGTTTTTCGCGTCTGGAGATGGAAGATGGCGTCCCGTCACGGGCCATTTCCCGGTCAGGTCGCCTGACTCAACGTGCTGGAGCGCCCCGTGCACCCTTTCCCTTGCCCCGGTCCGTTCAACGCATCGCCATAAAGGCCAGGTCCAGCGAGGGCGGCGTATGCCCGAGCTGGCGGATCATCTGCACGATCTGGGCGGTGTGCCGCACCTCATGCTGCATCACGTGCCAGACCGCCTCATCCGCCGAGATGGTTTCGGGGCGGTCATCCACGGGCGTGGCCCGCCGGCCGCTCGCCACCACGTCCATCAGCGCCGGCCAGTCTGAGCGCGTCTGTGCCTCGACGGCCGTCCAGTACGCGAGCACGTCCTCAAGCGACCGGTGCTGATGGTGCCAGTAGGCGTCTGCCGATCTAGGCTCTCCCCAGAAGGCCTCCAGCGTCAGCGGCCGGCCCAGCAGCTCTGCCCGGAACCACCCGTCCTCCACCATGGCGACGTGAACGGCCAGATCTTTGATGCAGCGGGCCCCCTCGGTCTGGATCACCGCCTGCGAAAGGGTTTCGTCCGGCAGCGCGCGCAAGGTCGTCCACAACTCGCGGCGGGCCTGGGTCAGGTAGCGGTAGAAAGCTTCGGCGTCCATGTTTCTGAGCCTAAGGCTGATTTCCGTCAGGCGCTGTCGGGATTCGGGTCGGCAGTGGGTTCTGCGTCATCACGCCCGGGCCGATGGGACAGGCACTCCGCTTAGGGCACAGCTTTCGTGCCGGTCGGGCGTGGCCACTCGTTTGCACGGGTCCGCTCTGCCCCTTCCGGTCGCCGGCGGTCGGGCGTGGCCGTGGTCAGGGCCAGGCTGGACCGGGAGGCCCGTTGAAGCAGGACGCGGGAGTTTTCCAGCTGTTCCCGGGCCAGCGACAGCAGCTTCGAATCGTCCGCCAGGCTCTCCCGCACCAGGGCGATGTGCTCGGCCGTCTCGAAAAACACCTCCCTGGCCTCGCCCAGCGCCGCCTCCACCGTCGAGCGCAGGGCGCGTTCGTCGGCCAGCAGGCGCGCCGTCACTTCCCATCCTCTGTGCATGGTTCAATCTTGAACCTTCGGTGCTGCACCTGTACGGGGATTTTCTACGTTGGGCACAGAAACCAGTAGCCAGGGGCACAGAGTCCGGGTCAGCGGCACAACCGCCACCTGTTCCGGGGCGTCGGTCAGGGCCTGACGAAGGCTCCGGCCCACCCGGGCACCGCGTCCGGCTCGGCCACCTGAACCGCGTTCCGGCCCTGGCGCTTCACGGCGTACAGCGCCGCGTCGGCGCGCTGCATGGCCGAGTCGAGCGTGTCCTGCGGCTGCACCTCGGTCAGTCCCGCGCTGATGGTGTAGGCCGGCAGCGAACTCAGGCTGGCGCCCAGCAGCCGCCGCAGCCGGTCGATCACCGCCTGGGCCTGCGCGGTGGTGGCGCCGGACAGCAGCACCACGAACTCGTCGCCACCGGTCCGGCACACCACGTCACTGGGCCGTGTGGAGGCCTGCAGCAGGCCGCCCAGCTGCTGCAGACAGTGGTCGCCGGTGAGGTGGCCCAGCCGGTCGTTGAGCTGTTTGAAGTGGTCAATGTCCAGCAGCGCCAGCGCCGCCGGCCGCGCGGCGCCACCCGAACGCAGGTCGGCAAACGCCTCGGTCAGTCCCCGGCGGTTGTGCAGCTGGGTCAGCGGGTCGCGGCGGGTCAGCTCACTGAGTTCAGCGTGCAGCCGCTGCACCTCCTGGCGTCGCCGGTCGTCGTGCAGCAGCCAGAAGGCCAGCGTGCCGCCCACCGAGAACACCAGCACGCCCGCGTACATCAACAGGTTGGGCGCGCTCAGGGCGAAGGCCACGGCCAGGTCCGGCGGCCGCCGCAGCAGCACCATGCGGGGCAGGGAACCCAGCGCGCCCAGCACCAGCATGGCGAGGTTGAGCCCGTACGCGAAGCGGAGCGGCCCGCCCCGTCGCCAGTGCCGGAACAGCAGTGACAGCAACGGCCCGCTGATCAGCCCCAGGTCGGCCCACACCAGCACCATCCGCGCCGGAAGCGAAGGGAACACGCTGGTCAGCATGTACAGGGCCACGGCGATCAACGGCACCGCCATCAGCTGAACCGCCGAGGACCGCACCGGCTCCCCCGCGAACCGCTGGAAGGCATTCAGCACCAACGCGGTCCCCCCCAGCAGCAGGGTGTTGCCGAGCAGCACCGCCCACAGCTGCGCGTCCGGGGTTCGCAGGGTGCCCACCAGCATGCCCAGCGACAGCATGATCTGGCCGCCGGCCCAGCCGCGCCAGCCGGCATACGAGGGCCGCGCCAGCGCCAGCAGCAGCACCGTCAGGGTGCTGCCCAGCGAGGTCAGCCAGACCAGCCCCGCCACCGCAGTGGTCGCGCCCAGGACCGGCCAGGCTTCCGGAAGGCCGGTCACGCTGTGTTCCTGCGCCGAAGCGTGTCCATCACGCTGTATTCAAGCAAACCCGTCGTGGCATATTTCTTACGCCTGACCGCCCGTCACCCGGTCACCTGAAGGGTTCCTTAAGGCCACGCCGGGCGGCTGTCAGGAAGCTCCGCAAGAAGTGGCACACTCTGGCCCGCCCTGAGCACCGAGACTGACGCTGTGCCGCTGCCCCCCGATGCCTCCGCCCTGCACGACAGCGAACTGCTCCGCGAGCTGAGGCGGGCCTGTCAGGCCAGCCCGGCCGAGCGGGACCGGGCGCTACGGCGCTGCGTGGAGCACCTCGCGCCGCTGCTGTACGGCCTGGCCGCCCGATTCGAGCTGGAGGACGTGGAGGACAGCATTGCCGAGGTATTGAGGGACCTGTGCCGCCACTGCGAGCAGCAGCGGGTTCCGGCGATGCCGGTGCAGCTGTGGGTGCTGGGGCTGGCCCAGCGCCACTTTGCGCGCCGGGCGGAAGCGGGGCTCCGCGGCTAGCGGCCGGCCACCTGCACCCGGCGCTCCAGCTGATCGGTGAAGAGCGTCAGCACCGTGGTGAGCGCCAGATACACCGCGCCCAGCGTGATGTACACCGGCACGAACTGAAAGGTGCTGCTGGCGATGCGGCCACCCTGGTTCACCAGTTCCAGGATGCCGATCACGGAGGCCAGCGAGGAATCCTTGAGCAGCGCGATCAGGTTGTTGACCAGCGGCGGCACCACGATCCGCAGCGCCTGCGGCATCACCACGCTCAGCATCGTCTGGCTGCCGCTCAGGCCCAGCGAGCGCGCAGCCTCGGCCTGGCCGCGGGGCACCGCCTGGATGCCGGCCCGCACCACCTCGGCGTTGTACGCACCCACGTTGAGCGAAAGCGCCAGCACCGCCGACCAGAAGTCGTTGAGCTGCACCGGGAGGTGCAGCGCCTGAAAGATCAGCGGCAGCGCGTTGTAGGCAAAGAGAATCTGCAGCAGCAGCGGCGTGCCGCGGATCAGCCAGATGTAGATGCCGACCACCCAGCGCAGCGGCGCGAAGCGGCTGGTGCGCGCCAGGCCCGCCAGCGCGCCCACCACTAGGCCGATGGCCCCGGAGGCCACCGTCAGGTACAGGGTGGTGCGGGCCGCCTCCACGAACAGGTCGGCGTTGGGGCCGATCGGGTCCGGCACCCGGCGCAGCACCAGCGTGATCAGCAGGAACAGCAGGTAGAACGCCACCGCCGCACCCAGCAGCCACAGCAGCAGCGCGGCGCCGCCGATGGGGGTGCGGCGGGCAGGCTTGACGGCGGTCACAGCCGCTCCAGCAGGGCGGCGCGGCGGCGAAGTGTGAGCATGGACGCGATTATGTCATAGCCGCTCATGTGCCGGGGGCCCTGGCCGCATGCCCGGCGGCCGGGCGCTACCATGGGGCCACATGTCCGAGCCCATTACCTTTAAAGACACCATTGTGATCCGCAGCCGCCCGGATGTGCTGTTCCGGCTGGCCCTGGACCCCCGCCGCCGCGAGAAGTGGGACCCCAGCTACCAGAGCGCCCGCTTTGAGGGTGAGGACCGGCTGACCAACGGCGCCCTGGTGCGCTTCAAGCTGGCGCGGCGGCTGCTGGGCCTGAGCTTCGTGGCACGCTACGGTCAGCTGCAGGCGCCCACCCGCGGCGGCTGGGAGACGGTGCGCGGCTTCGGGCCGCTGGAAAAACTGACGCAGGGCTGGGTGTTCAAGCCGATTCCTGGCGGCACCGAGGTGACGCTCAGCACCAACGCGCGCATCCGTTACCGCTGGGTGGCCAAGCCGGTGGAGCGGGTACTGCGCCAGATGAGCGGCCAGTCGCTGCTGGAACTGCAGCGCTCGGTGGACAGCCAGGGCGCGCAGCTGCTGGAGGACACCGCCCGAGAGTTTCAGAAGAAGCAGCGCGAGGAAGCCAAGGCCGCCAAGCGCAAAAAAGCCTGAGCCGGTCACACCCAGGTGAAGCCCAGATCAGCACTCGCAGGCTGTCTGTGACGCTGGGCTTGCGCTTATGATGCAGGGCGTTTGACCGCAGCGGCGCGGGGCACGGCTTGCCCAGCGCCGCATGGCGCACTCAACCCGCTGGAGGACACATGAAAATCGGCATGATCGGACTGGGCAAGATGGGCGGCAACATGGCGGCGCGGCTGCTGCAGGGCGGTCAGGACGTGGTGGGCTTCGACCTGTTTCCGGCCAACGTCGAGCTGGTCAAGGAGCGCGGCGCCGCAGGCGCCCCGACGCTGGACGACCTGGTGGCGCAGCTGCCGGCCCCCCGCGCCGTGTGGGTGATGGTGCCGTCCGGCGCCGCCACCGAGTCCACCGTGCAGGATCTGGCCAGCCGGCTGGAGCCGGGCGACACCATCATCGACGGCGGCAACAGCAACTACAAGGACAGCCAGCGGCGCGCCCGCGAGCTGGCAGAGCGCGGCATCCACTTCGTGGACGTGGGCACGTCCGGCGGCATCTGGGGCCTGCAGGAAGGCTACGCCATGATGATCGGCGGTGACGCCGGGGCCATCGAGCGCCTGCGCCCGATCTTCGAGACGCTGGCGCCGGCCCCCGACAAGGGCTGGGGCCGCATGGGGCCCAGCGGCTCCGGCCACTACGTCAAGATGGTTCACAA
Source organism: Deinococcus sonorensis KR-87 (assembly GCF_040256395.1). Taxonomy (NCBI): domain Bacteria; kingdom Thermotogati; phylum Deinococcota; class Deinococci; order Deinococcales; family Deinococcaceae; genus Deinococcus; species Deinococcus sonorensis. The sequence continues at coordinate 48,185 of NZ_CP158299.1, forward strand.
CGGCATCGAGTACGGCATGATGCAGGCCTACGCCGAGGGCTTCGAGCTGATGCACGCCAAGACCGACCTGCAGCTGGACATGGCCCAGATCGCCGAGCTGTGGCGGCACGGCAGCGTGGTGCGCAGCTGGCTGCTGGACCTGACCGCCGAGGCCCTGAAGGGCGACGCCGAATTCAGCGACCTCTCTGACTACGTCGCGGACTCGGGCGAGGGGCGCTGGACCGTGCTGGACACGCTGGAGGTGGGCGTGCCGGCGCCGGTCATCACGCTGGCCGTGCAGATGCGTCTGCGCAGCCAGCAGGAGGTCAGCTACGCCGGCAAGATGCTCAGCGCCATGCGGCGCGCCTTTGGCGGCCACGCGGTCAAGAAGCTGGACGCTCCGGCCCAGGAACGCACCGTGGAAGAGATCAAGCCGCACCAGGCGCCCGAGGCGGCCCTCGACCCGAACGCCAGCGGCGCCGCCCCGGTGAGTGTGGGCGAGGAAGCCCGCCAGCTGGGCGAGACCGGCAAGACCCGCAAGCCGGAATGACCGGCTGCCCGCCCTGCAGTGATCAGGAGATGCGCCCGTGACCAAAACCAGCAAACGTCCCGCCCAGGCCAGCAAGACCGCTGGTCCCAAAACCCCGGCCAAGACGAAGACGGCGAAGGCCGCCCCCGCTGACGAGGCCAAGCCGCGCGCCACCCGGCCCCGCGGCGCGCGGCAGGCCGCCGAAGGCCAGAGCGCCGTGCAGCCGATCAGCGCGTTGCCCATCGAATCGCCTCCGAAAAGCAAGAACCGCAGCGACGCGCCGCAGCCGAACCCCTTCCGCGCGGGCCTGCGCCGCAGCCGTGCACCGGAGCCGGCCACCCTGGTGATCTTCGGCGTGACCGGCGACCTGTCGCGCCGCAAACTGCTGCCGGCCGTGTTCGGCCTGTGGCAGGACGGGCTGCTGGGCAGTGCCTTCAACATCGTGGGGGTGGGCCGTCAGCCGATGACCGACCAGGAGTTCCGCGACTACGCCCTGGAAGCGCTCAAGACCAGCAAGGAAACCGACGCCATTCAGGAAGGCTCGCTGGAGAAGTTCCGCGACCTGCTGTACTACGAGTACGGTGACTTCGACACCGACGAGGTGTATGACCGGGTGGGCACCCGGCTGGATGAGGCCGAGGAGGCGCACGGCGGCCGCAAGAACGCGGTGTTCTACCTGTCCACGCCGCCCAGCCTGTTTCAGCCGATCAGCGCCGGCCTGGGCCGTCTGGGGTTGCAGAACGAAACCGAGGGCTGGCGCCGCCTGATCATCGAGAAACCGTTCGGCCGCGACCTGGAGAGCGCCAGGGCCCTGAACGACGCGATCCACAGCGACTGGGACGAGGAACAGATCTACCGCATCGACCACTACCTGGGCAAGGAGACAGTGCAGAACCTGATGGCGATCCGCTTCGGCAACGCCATCTTCGAGCCGCTCTGGAACCGCAGCTACGTGGACCACGTGCAGATCACGGCCGCCGAGGACCTGGGGCTGGAGGGCCGCGCCGGGTACTACGAGGAGGCCGGCATCATCCGCGACATGCTGCAGAACCACCTGATGCAGCTGTTCACCCTGGTGGCGATGGAACCGCCGGTCGCCTCCGACGCCAACGCCATCCGCGACGAGAAGGTCAAGGTGCTGCGGGCCGTGAAGCCGATTCCGGCGGAGCACGTCAGCGAGTCGGCGGTGCGCGGCCAGTACGGCGCCGGCACGCTCTACGGCGAGCGGGTACCCGGCTACCGCGAGGAACCGAACGTCAAGGCCGAGAGCAGCACGCCCACCTACGTGGCCGTGAAGCTGGAGGTGGACAACTGGCGCTGGCAGGGCGTGCCGTTCTTCATCCGCACCGGCAAGCGGCTGCCCAAGAAGGTCACGGAGATCGCTGTGGTGTTCAAGCGGCCGCCGCTGGGCCTGTTTCCCGGCGGGCTGGAGCGCAACGTGCTGGCCTTCCGCATCCAGCCGGACGAGGGCGTGAGCCTGAAGTTCTCCAGCAAGACGCCCGGCCAGGAGAACGCGCTGCGCGAGGTGACCATGGACTTCCGCTACGACGCGTTCGGGGCGGGACTGGAGAGCCCCTACTCGCGGCTGGTGCTGGACGCCATGCTGGGCGACGCGACCCTGTTCCCGCGCGAGGACGAGGTGGATCACGCCTGGCAGATCGTGAGCGGCCTGCTGGAAGCCTGGGACGGCAAGCCCGCCCCGGAGTTCCCCAACTACAACTCCGGCACCTGGGGGCCGGAGGCCGCCGATCAGCTGATGGGGCCGGACCGCCGCTGGCGACGGCTGTAAGCGGCATGCGCCCTGAGGAGGCAGTATGGCAGACGCGGTAAAACTCAAACTGCTCGGCCCGGTCCACACCGACGTGCGCCACGTGCAGACCAGCCTGGACACGTTGTGGGACGAGACCGAGATCGAAACCCGGGCCTACACCGGCAACATCATCGCCCTGACCACCAGCCGGCACCTCTACCGGGTGCAGCAGGCGCTGACCGGTCTGGAGGGACGCTACGCGGGCCGCCAGATCATCGGGCTGATGGACGGCAACGAGCTGATCGGGGTGCAGGTCAGCCTGGTGCCGCAGAAGGGGCTGTACGTGGAGCGGGTCATTCTGAACGCCAACCCGGAGCAGCTGCAGGGCGCGATTCTGCCGCTGCTGCGCCCGGCCACCGTGAACCACGTGTGGTGGGCCGCCGACGATCCGCCGGGTGGCGCGCTGCTGAGCGAACTCACCGAGGTGGCCGATCAGGTGATCGTGGACAGCCTGACGCTGGACGTGCCGCCCTCGGCGCACTTCTCGCTGGCCGACCTGGGCTGGAGCCGCTCGGCCGGCTGGCGGGAAGCGCTGGCCCAGGTGTTCGACAGCCAGGACGCGGTGGCCCAGCTGGGCCGGGTGCAGCGGGTGCGCCTCAGCTACGCCGGCGACAAGGACCTGCCGGCCCGGCTGTTTGCCGGCTGGATCGCCAGCACGCTCGGCTGGAACTCGCTGGAGCAGGTCACCTTCGAGAAGGGCTTCTGCATGCGGGAGAACGGCGACCTGTGCAGCATCGAGCTGAGCGGCGACGGAGTCCGCTTCGCGCTGGCCGCGGACGGGGACGATCTGGTGCGCACCGAGGTGAAGTTCGACGGGGCCGACCGCGTGACCGAGGTGGTGCTGCCGCACATGAGCCTCTCGGAGGGGCTGGCCCGCGTGATGTCGCGCCCGGAGCGTGGCCCGGTGTTCGAGCGCAGCTGGCAGCTGGCCCGCGCCAGCCTGGGCAGCGGCGCGTGAGGCGGCGCGTCTCCCCCACTCCGCAGGCCGTGGCCGAGGACGCCGCCCATCAGCTGGCGCAGCTGGCCCGTGAGGCCGTCACGGCGCGCGGGGCCTTCCATGTGGCGCTGTCGGGCGGCAGCACCCCGAAGCTGATGTACGCCGCGCTGAGGCCTCTGACGGTGCCGTGGCACGCGGTCCACGTGTACTTCAGCGACGAGCGCACGGTGGGCCCGGACGACGAGCAGAGCAACTACCACACCGCCCGGGTGGGTCTGCTGGACCACGTGGACGTGCCGCCTGAACAGGTGCACCGCATGGAGGGCGAGCGCAACCCACAGCAGGCGGCCGCCGACTACGCCCGGCTGCTGCCGCGGCAGCTGGACCTGGTGCTGCTGGGCATGGGCGACGACGGCCACACCGCCAGCCTGTTTCCCGGCACCGACGGCCTGCGCGCCACCGGCCGGGTGGTGGCCAACGAGGTGCCGCAGCTGGACACCTGGCGGCTGAGCTTCAGCTATCCGGAGATCAATGCGGCCCGCGAGCGCTGGCTGCTGGTGACCGGCGCGGGCAAGGCGGGGGTGCTGGCCGAGGTGCAGGCCGGGCAGGACCGCTATCCGGTGGCGGGGGTCCATGACCCGCTGTGGTTCCTGGATGAGGCGGCGGCCGCCCAACTGACGCCGGACGCCGGCTGACCTGCCGGTCCAGAAAGTGAGCCCCGGTCCATCCGGGGCTCGCCTTTTGTCTATGCTGCCCCGGTGACTTCGCCCCATGAGCAGCTGCGCGCCCTGGCCCACGACCTGGGGTTTGAGGTGACCGGCTGGGCGAGTGCCGCGCCGATGCCTGAGGTGGTGGCCGAGTATCAGGGCTGGCTGGACAGCGGACGGCAAGGGGGCATGAGCTACCTGGAGCGGCAGCTGCCGCGCCGCGCCGACCTCTCCAGCTCGCTGCCCGGGGCCGGGAGCGTGCTGGTGCTGGGGCTGTCGCACAGCTTCGGACCGCTCCCGGTGCCGGCCGGCGGGGTGCGGCTGGGGCGGGTGGCCCGCTACGCCTGGACCCCCGACTACCACGACCAGATTGAGCCGCTGCTGGCCCGGCTCCGGGCCGAGGCCGAGCGGCTGGGCGTGCGGGCGCGCGGCTACGTGGATCACGGCCCGGTGCTGGAACGGGCGCTGGCGGGCCGGGCTTTTCCCGGCTGGCGTGGAAAGTCCGGCATGCTGCTCAGCACCGAGCTGGGCGCCTTTGTGACGCTGGCGGTGCTGCTCACCGACCTGCCCGCCCCAGGCGAACCGGCGCCGCATCCGGACCGCTGTGGCCGCTGTACCCGCTGTGTCACGGCCTGCCCCACCGGAGCCATTGGGCCGGACCGCCTGATCGACGCGCGGGTGTGCATCTCGGCGCTGACCATCGAGCACCGGGGACCGCTGCCCTGGGCGCTGCGCCCGGCGGTGGGCGGGTGGCTGTTCGGCTGCGACGTGTGCAGCGAGGTGTGTCCCTGGACCGTGCGGGCGGGTCCGCTGGCCCGCACGTTGCGGCCGGACCCGGACCTGGCCCACCCGGACCTGCTGGGCTTTTTCGGCGTGTCGGAGCGGGCCTTCGAGCGCCGCTACGCCGGCACCGCGTTCCTGCGACCGCGCCGCAAGGGCATGGCCCGCAATGCGGTCACGGTGGTGGGCAACCTCCAGGGGGTGGACGGCCGTGCGGTGCTGGAGGCCGCCAGCGTGGACCCCGCCTGGGAGGTGCGCGAGGCTGCGGCCTGGGCCTGGGGCGTATGGGAAGAACCGGCACAGGCCGAGCGGCTGCGCCAGGACCCGCACCCCCAGGTGGCCGCCGCCGCCGAACGGATACTGGCCGGCGGCTAGGCTTCTTCAGCCTCTGTTCACAAGTACGCCCGGGTTACGCTCTGTGTGGCCCTCACCTGCTGAACTGCTGCCATGAGCCGAGACCTGACCAAGCCGTTCATGGAAGCCCTCAACCACGCCGAGGAGACGGGCGACGTGGAGGCCCTGGTGGCGCTGTACGCCGATAACAGCACGTCCCGCAACCTCACCGACGAGACCTGGAGCGGGCCGGACGGCGCGCGCGAGTTCTGGCGGACCTACCTGAACAACTTCCAGCAGATCCACTCGGAGTTTCATGCGGTGTCGGGCGACGACCGCACCGGCAACATGGAGTGGATCTCGCGCGGGCAGCTGAAGGGGGGCCGCGACATCGAGTACCGCGGCATCAGCGTCATCGAGTCGGAGGGCGGCAAGGTGCAGGCCTTCCGCACCTACTACGACTCGGCCGCCTTCGTGGCCCCCGCCAGCTGAACGGCCGACCAAGGCCCAGGCTGAACAGCGTATTCCGGCGCTGACACTGCCCCGCTACTATGGGGACGTGACTTCCCGCCTGCTGTTCGCCCTGACCCTGACGCTCGTGGGGCTGACCCAGGCCAGTTCCAGCCGGACCGGCCCACTGCAGGCGCGCGCCACCCCGTCCGCCCCGGCGGCCAGGCAGGCCACCCCGGTGTTCCGGCCCACCGTGATCGCCCGCACGCCCCACGACCCGGCCGCCTTCACCGAGGGCTTCGAGCTGTCGGGCGACGTGCTGTACGAGAGCACCGGCCTGGAGCAGCAGAGCGAGGTCCGCCGGACCAGCCTCAGCACCGGCCGGGTGCTGCAGCGCCGCTCGCCGCCGGTCAGCAGCGTCTTCGGGGAGGGGCTGACGGTGCTGGGGGGGCAGCTGTACCAGCTGACCTGGAAGGATGGACTGGCCTTCGTGTACGACGCGGCCAGCCTGCGCGAGACCGGCCGCTTCAAGTACGACGGAGAAGGCTGGGGCCTGACCAATGACGGCCAGACCCTGATCATGAGCAATGGCAGCAGCGCCCTGACGTTCCGGGACCCGCGCACCTTCGAGGTGCGCCGCAGCCTGAACGTCACCGACAACGGGATGCCGGTCACCCGGCTCAACGAACTGGAGTACGCGGGTGGCAGCATCTGGGCCAACGTGTGGCTCACCAACCGCATCGCCCGCATTGACCCGAAGAGCGGGCGCGTCACCGCCTGGCTGGACGTGTCGGAGCTGAGCCGCGAGGCGGTCAGCGTGAGCGCGAAAGCGGGCCGCACCCTCAGCTTTGACGACGTGCCGAACGGCATCGCCTACAACCGCGCGGCCGGCACGCTGCTGCTGACCGGCAAGCGCTGGCCGACCGTGTTTGAGGTGCGGGTGCCGGACCTCGGCCCCGCCACGCCCTGAGCCTCAGCGCGGCGACAGCACCCGCAGCAGCCCGCCCACCACCGACCAGATCTCGTCGGCCAGCTCGGTTTCCGGGCGGGTGGCGTCCAGCAGCAGCACCCGCTCGGGCGCCTGGGCCGCGAGCGCCAGAAAGCCCTGCCGCACCCGCTGGTGAAAACTCAGGTCGGCGCGCTCCAGCCGGTCCGGCTGGCCGGTCTGGGCGGCCCGCTGCAGGCCCAGGGCCGGGTCCAGGTCCAAAAGCAGCGTCAGGTGCGGCTGCAGCCCGCCGGTGGCCTCCCAGGTCACGTCGCGCAGCAGTTCCGGGTTCAGGCCACGCCCGGCCCCCTGGTACGCCAGCGAGCTGTCGGCGTAGCGGTCACACACCACGACCTCACCGCGCCCCAGGGCCGGACGGATCACGTCCTGCACCAGCTGGGCGCGGCTGGCGCTGTACAGCAGGAATTCGCTCAGCGCCCCGATCTCCAGCTCTGGGTCCAGCAGCACTTCGCGCACGCGGGTGCCCAGCGGCGTGCCGCCCGGTTCGCGGGTCATCAGGAACGGGTAGCCGGCCTGCTCCAGCCGCGCCGCCAGGTGCCGCTGCTGGGTGCTCTTGCCGGCCCCCTCCGGCCCCTCGAAGCTGATAAACAGGCCGGTCACAGGCCGGTGGGCAGGTGCAGGAACTGCCAGGGCAGGCCGAACTGCTCCTCCAGCCGGGCCGCCAGCGCCCGCACCCCGAACACCTCGGTCTCGTAGTGACCGGCGTACACGGCATTGACGCCGTACTCGAAGGCGTCGTGAAAGTGCTTGTGCTCCGGCTCGCCGGTCAGCAGGGTGTCCAGGCCCAGCCGCGCCGCCTCCGCGATGAACTCGGCCCCGCCGCCGCTCACGATGCCCAGCCGGTGCACGCCGCTGCCGCCGCCCCCACCGTGCACCAGACAGATCTCGCCGGTCAGCTTCTGCACCCGCTCGGCAAATTCCTGCAGCGTCTGCGAAAACGGCAGCTCGCCCTGCACCCCGATGCCGGCGAACGGCTGCACGTCCTGCAGGCTCAGCGCGTTGGCGATCATGGCGTTGTTGCCCACCTCCGGGTGCGCGTCCAGCGGCAGGTGCGAGGCGTAGATGCTCAGGCCGCCGTCCAGGGCCGCCTGCACCCGGCGACGGTGCGGCCCGGTGATCATCTGCGGCTTGTTCCAGTACAGCCCGTGGTGCGCGATCAGCAGCTGGGCCCCGCCCTCGATGGCCTGCTCGATGCTCTGCAGCGACACGTCCACGCTGGCGGCCACCCGGGTCACCACCGTGTTGCCTTCCAGCTGCAGGCCGTTGTTGCTCCAGTCCTTGTAGGCGTCGGTGTTCAGAAAACGGTCCAGCCACGCCACCAGCTCGGTGAGCGGCACACCGCGCGGCACGGCGGAGGAAGCTGCGTCAGTCATGCGGCTGATTGTAGTGCGGCCGGTTCACCCGGACAGTGGGACCGCCGGGTGCGCGCCCTCCACCACCTCCAGCCGGTTGCCGAAGGGGTCTTGGAAGTACACCCGCCGCAGCGGGGCCAGCCGCGTGTCCGGCTCGAAGGCAATCTGGAGCCGGGTCGCCCGCTCCAGCAGGGCGTCCAGCTGATCGGAGCGCAGGCAGGGGTGGCCCTTGTCGCGCGGCACGAACGCGGCCACGGTGCCGGTGTGCAGCTGCCGTCCGTCCGGCAGGGCGAACCAGACGCCGCCGTTCGGCCGCAGCACCTCCGGCTTGTCCAGTTCCGGCAGGCCCAGGAAGTCGCCGTAGAACTGCCGGGCCTGCGGCTCATGGCCCGCCGGCGCCTCGATCTGCACGTGGTCCAGGCCGCTGATCAGCTGTGAAGGCATGCGCCCAGTGTAGGAAGGCCGGACCGGACCACCCGGTTACGGCTCCGGGGACACCGGCACGGCCGCGCCGGGATGACGGGCGGCCAGTGCCACGTACCCCTCGATCAGATGCACGATCACCGGGTTGTGGGTGTGCACGCCGTGCGCCTCCCGGCTGCTGCCGTCGTCCACAAAATGCGCGATCACCGCCGCCTCGCCGTCGCGGGCCAGCAGGAAGGCCCGCTGCCCGTTGACGGCCAGCGGCGGCAGGCCCGCCAGCTCGGCAGTCTGCACCTGCACGCCCCTGGGCGTCTGGCGTTCCAGCTCCCCGGCCAGCTGCGGCTCGCCCGCCATCCACAGCCGCTGCCGGGCGTTGAGCGTCAGGTCCTCGCACATGCTGCGAATGGCCGGCTCGCCGTACAGGTGATAGACCGCCTCCGGGGCCGGGTCCGGGGCCAGCCGCGACAGGTCGCGGTCCAGCGCGCCCAGCCGGTCGTCGAAGGCGCGCCGGGAGCGGGCCAAGTACTCGCGGGCCGACAGCGGGGCATATTCCAGCGGACTCTGGCCCACCCGGGCGGCCAACCCGCGCCCCTCCAGCCGCTCCAGCGTCTCGTAGATCTTGGGCCGGGGGATGCCGGCCTGCCGGGCCACGCGGGCCGGCACCGCCCGGCCCAGCGCCAGCAGCGCGGTATACGCCCGCGCCTCATACTCGGTGAGGCCCAGCGCCTGCAGATGGATCACAGCACTCATTCCGCTACAGAGTATGCGATTGGGGGAGCGGGCACGGCGGATGACCCGCTCCAGATTAAAAAAGCGCGAGGGCACGTGCTGTGCCCTCCCGCCACAAGCCGCCCGCCGTTACTTCAGCAGGTCCAGCGCCTTCTGCAGCTCGGCGTCAGTCTTGAGGTCCACCACGGCCTCGCCCTGGGTCGCGCTGGTCACCGGACGGGCCACCGCTCCGGTGTAGGTGAACTTGCCGTCCTTGTCGGCCGTGACCTCCACCGGCTTGCCCGCCACCGTGACGGTGAGCTTGGCACCGGCCGGCACGCCACTGCCGCTGAAGTTCAGCGGAGTCGGGCGGCGGTTGTCGGCCACCACCACGTCCGGCGTGATGCCCTTCTTCTGGATCTCGTGGCCGTTCGGGGTGATCCAGGTGAAGTTCACGATGGCCACCCGGCCGCCGTCCTCGGTGGACACCACCTGCTGGCCCACGCCCTTGCCGAAGCTCTGCTCGCCCACGATCTTGGCGCGGCCACTGTCCTGCAGCGCGCCCGCCACGATCTCGGAGGCCGAGGCGCTGTTCTTGTTGACCAGCACCACCAGCTGACCGGTGTAATCGCTCGCCTGATCCTTGGCCTGCCCGATCACGTCGGTCTGGCCGCTGCGGTCACGCACCGACACGATCTTGCCCTTCTGCAGGAACTGGTCGGCCACGAAGATGCCGCTGTTCAGCAGGCCGCCGCCGTTGTCGCGCAGGTCCAGCACCAGCTTCTTGACGCCGGCCTTCTTCATGTCCGCGACCGCCGCCTGGAACTGCTGGTTCACCTGCTGGTTGTAGAAGGTGTTCAGGGCAATGTAGCCCACGTTGCCCGGCAGCATGGCCTTCTCCACCGACACGATGGTGACCGGCTGGCGCTGCATGGTGACGGTGTAGCTGGAGGCCGCCCCGGTGCTGCCGGCCCCGGCGTTGCTGCCGCCGCGCCCGAAGGTGATGGTCACGTTGGTGCCCTTCTCGCCCCGGATCAGCTTCACGATGTCGTTCAGCTTGGCGGTGCTGACATCCTTGTCGCCCACCTTCAGGAACACGTCGCCGGCCTGCACGCCCGCCTGCGCCGCCGCGCCCACCTTGAACACGGTGTCCACCTTGCCGCCGGTCCCGTCGGCGTTCACGGCGGTCAGCTGCACCCCGATGCCGTAGAACTCACCGGCCAGGTTCTGCTGGTCCACGGCGTTGTCTTCCGGCTGCTCGTAGTAGGTAAACGGGTCGTCCAGCGCGCCGATCATGCCGTTGATGGCGCCGCGCAGCAGCTTGTCCGAGTCCGGCTTGGTCAGGTACAGCTGGTTCAGGGCGTTGTACACCTGCACGAAGGCCTGCGCCGTCTTGGTGGTGGGCAGCGTCCCTGAGGAGTAGGTGTTCATCTGGGCGTAGCCCACCGCTGCGGTGGCGGCCAGCGCGCCGGCCACAATCATCACGTTCGTCCGCTTCACCCCAGCAGAATAGGGCCTGCAGGTGAGAATTGGACTGGGGGCAAATTGCAGCTCAAGCTGCACTGACAGCGGCTGCAGCGGCTGTGCCCCCCGCCGGATGCCTCCCCGCTGCGCCCTGCCACACCGCCCATTCATCTGCCCTGAGTGGGCCTTAAGCTATGCTGTGCGGGTTATATGATTGGCATTGTTCTCACGTTCGTCCCTGCGGTTGTCCGGCCCCACGCTGCCGCTCCCGGCGCGGCTCCAGCCTTCCCGGTACCGGGAGCCGCGCGATGATTCAGCTGCAGCACGTCAGCCTGGAGTACCCGGTCACCCGCACGCTGGCGCTGGACGACCTGAACCTGCACATCAAGAAGGGTGAGTTTGTGTACCTGGTGGGCCACAGCGGGGCCGGCAAGAGCAGCTTCATGAACCTGATCATCAAACGCACGCTGCCGAGCCGCGGCACGGTGCAGGTGAACGGTGAGCTGCTGACCCGCTACCGGGGCCGCCGGACCGCCCAGCTGCGCCGCCGCATCGGCATGGTGTTCCAGGACAACCTGCTGCTGCCGCATCTGAACGCCTACGACAACGTGGCGTTTGCGCTGCGCGTGACCGGCGTGCCGCAGCGCGAGTGGCCGGCGCGCGTCACGGCCGCGCTGCGCACCGTAGGGATGGAGCACAAGAAGTACGCGCTGCCGGTGCAGCTGTCGCAGGGCGAGCAGCAGCGGGTGGCCATCGCGCGGGCGGTGGTGGGCGATCCACCGCTGCTGCTGGCCGACGAGCCGACCGGCAACCTGGACCCGGAAAACAGCCGGGAGGTGCTGAAGGTGCTGCAGAACGTGAACCTGCGCGGCACCACCGTGCTGGTGGCCACCCACGCCCGCGACCTGGTGGAGCAGTTCCGGCACCGCACCCTCACGCTGCGCAAGGGCCGGCTGGTGCGCGACGATCCTTACGGCGGCTACGCGCTGTGAAGGCCCGGACGTGATCTACCATCTGCGTCAGGCGCTGCTGGCCATGCGCGGCAACGTCACCGCCACCCTCTCCACCCTGGGCACCATGACCCTGACGCTGCTGATGCTGGGCTTCGTGGTGCTGCTGACCGAGAACGTGGGCCGCACCCTGTCGCAGCTGGAGTCGCAGGTGGAGGTGGCGGCCTTCCTGCGCGACGGCGCCGACGGGCAGGCCCTGCTGAATCAGGTGCGGGCGCTGCCGCAGGTGCAGTCGGCGCGGCTGGTCACGCGCGATCAGGTGCTGGACGAGATGACCCGCGACTATCCGTATGCCCGCGACGCCGCCGAACTGGCCGGCAATCCCTTTCCCGACACGCTGCGGCTGCGGGTGGCACGGGTGCAGGACTCGACCACCGTGGCGGCCTCGGTGTCACGGCTGAGCGGGGTGCAGGACGTGGAGTACGGCGCGAGCTACGTGGACCAGACGGTGCGGACGCTCTCGGCGGTGCGGGGCGCCGGGTACGTGCTGGTGGGCCTACTGCTGGTGGGCACGCTGCTGAACATCCTGAACGCGGTGCGGGTGGCGATCTATGCCCGCCGCCACGAGATCAGCGTGATGCGGCTGCTGGGCGCCACGCGCGGCTTCATTCGCATGCCGCACCTGATCGAGGGCGTGCTGCTGGGCCTGCTGGCCGGCGTGATCGCGGTGGGCGTGCTGGCCCCCAGCTACGCGCAGCTGGCCGGGCGGGTGCAGGCGCTGGTGCCGGTATTGCCGATCATCACGGACCTGCACGTGATCGCGCCGCTGCTGGGCCTGCTGCTGGCGCTGGGCGTGCTGGTGGGGCTGGTGGGCAGCTTCCTCGCGACGGGCCGCTACCTGCGGGAGCTGGAATGACCCCAGCGCGGGCAAAATCCGGGCTGCTGGCCCTGCTGCTGGTGTCGGCGGCGCTGGCCCAGACGGTGAATCCGGCCAACGACCCGAGCTTCACCCGCACCCTGCCCACCACCTCGGAACGGCTGCAGCAGCTGCAGCAGCAGCTCTCCTCACAGCAACAGCTCTCGGAACAGCAGCGTCAGCAGCTAGATACGCTGCGTGGCCGGATCGCGCAGCTGGGGGAGCAGCAGCGTACCGCCCTGGACCGGATTGACGCCCTGAGCGTCAGCATCGCCCGGCTGGACACCGAGCGGCGCAACCTGGACCTGCAGATTCAGACGGCCCAGCAGCAGCTGCGCGACCTGGACCTGCAGATCCAGGGCACCGAGGCGCGGGTGGCGCGGCTGCAGACCGACGTGCGTGAGCTGCTGAACGCGCTGTACCACGAGCGCAGCGGGCGCTACCTGCAGCTGATGTCTCAGGCGAGCAGCCTCTCGGACCTGCTGATCCGGGTGCGCTACGCCAACTACAGCGGGCAGCACAACGTGAAGGTGGTGCAGACGTTGCGGGCCGAGAGCCAGCAGCTGCAGGCGCAGCGTCAGGAGCGGCAGAAGAGCGCCGACCAGCTACAGGCGCTGCAGCAGCAGCAGCTCCAGAAGCTCGCGGCCCTGAAACAGCAGCGCGGCGAGCAGAACGCGCTGGTCGCCCGGCTGCAGCAGGATCAGGCCGGGCAGCAGGCGCTGGCGACCCAGAACCAGGCGCAGCAGCTGCTGACCGCCCAGAGCATCGAGTCGCTGTCGGCCGGCATCGTGCAGGAGCGGGCCCAGATCGAGGCGGAGCGGCAACGCCGTCTGGAGGAGGAACGCCGCCGCCGCGAGGCCGAGCTGGCCCGCATCCGGGCCGCGCAGGAGGCGGCCCGGCGTGAGGCCGCCCGGCTGGCGGCGCTGCGGGCGCAGCAGGCGGCTCAGGCCCGTGCCCGGGCGCAGGCCGCCGCCCAGGCACGGGCACAACAGGCACGGGAGCAGGCGCGGGCCCAGCAGGCCCGGGAACAGGCGCGGGCGGCAGCCGCAGCGCAACAGGCGCGCGCCGCCGACGAGGCGCGGCAGGCTCAGCTGGCCCGCGAGCAGCAGGCGCTGCGGGACCGCCAGACCCAGCTGGAGAGCCAGCAGCAGCAGAGCGCCGCGGACCTGGCCCCGCTGCCGTCGGCGGTGGGCAACATCGGCACCCCGCTGCCGGGCGGGCAGGTCACGCAGGCCTACAACACCGCTGGCCCCTGGACGGTGCTGAGCGGCCAGCCGGGGGCCCAGGTGGTGGCGGTGGCGGAGGGCAACGTGTTCACCGCCGCCCAGTACGCCAACCTGGGCTGGGTGGTGTTCGTGAACCACGGCCCGCTGGTGAGCGCCTACTTTGGCCTGTCGCAGCCGCTGGTCAACGTCGGCGACCGGGTGCAGCGCGGCTCTCCCATCGGGCTGGTGGGCGGCAGCCCGCAGTTCGGCCCGGAGAGCATGGCCTTCCAGCTGATCTCGGTGGAGGGGGGCCTGCGGCGCAACGTGGCTCCGCCGTTCTGAGCCACGCACTTGCCCGGCAGCCCCGCATCTGCTAGGCTTCTTCGGTGCGCTCCGGCTGGCTGCTGGCGGGTGCATCACCACCGCCACCTAGCGGAAGCTGAACCCTCACCTCAACAAAGGTCGTTAACTACCATGGTCAAGATTCGCCTGTCCCGTTTCGGTTCCACCCACAACCCCCACTACCGCATCGTCGTGGCCGACGTGCGTCGTCCGCGTGACGGCGGCTACATCGAGAGCCTGGGCCACTACGACCCGCGCAAGACCAGCGAGACCTTCCTGAAGGTCAACGCCGAGCGCGCCGCGTACTGGCTGGAGCAGGGCGCCCAGCCCACCCAGACCGCCCGCCGCCTGCTGAAGTCCCAGGGCGTCAAGGTCAAGTAAGCCGCTTCCGGCCGGGGCGGGCAGCTGCGGTTGCCCGCCCCGGTCTGTTGTGCCGGCCGGGCGCCATGGCCGCGCCCTGCTATCATTCGCCCATGAAAACCGACCCCTCGGATCTGGCCCAGTTCATCGCCGTGAGCATCGTGGAGCAGCCGTCGCAGGTCCGCGTCACGCGGCGCGGGTCCAACGTGCTGGTGCGGGTGGCGCCGGGCGAGGAGGGGCGGCTGATCGGGCGCCAGGGCCGGGTGATCCAGGCGATCCGCACGCTGGTCCGGGCCGTCACCGACCCCGGCGAGCGCATCAACGTGGACCTGGACGCCCCCCGCAAGGAGCGCTGAGCATTGATTCCTGAAGACGTGACCCGCATCGGGCACCTGCTCTCGCCGCACGGCGTGCGTGGGGCCATCAAACTGTTCGTGATCGGCGAGCCGGCCCAGCTGCTCAAGCTTCAGCGGCTGTACGTGGAGACGCTCGGCTGGCGCAAGGTGCAGGGCCTGCAGATGATGGGCCCGGGGCTGGTGGTGCAGCTGGCGGGCGTATCAGACCGCACGGCTGCCGAGGGGCTGCAGGGCCTGCAGGTGTACGCCCACGACCGTGAACTGCCCGCCCTGCCGGAGGGCGAGTACTACTACCATGAGCTGCGCGGCCTGAGCGTTGAGGACGATGCCGGCACCCGGCTGGGCGAGGTGGTGGACGTGCAGGACGCCGGCCACCAGGACCTGCTGGTGGTGCAGCATCCGGGCGGCGAGTCGCTGGTGCCGTTGCAGGCGCCCTACGTGATTGTGAAGCGTGGGCTGTGCGTGGTGCTGCGGGACGCGCCGGAGGGCCTGCTGGGCGAGGGCGCTGAAGTGGTGGAGGGCGAGCAGCCGTGAACCCCGAGGCCGGCCCGCTGCGCTTCAGCCTCTTCACCCTGTTCCCGGAGCTGCTGCTCCCGTTTACCCAGGAGGCGCTGCTCGGTAAGGCGGCGCGGCAGGGCCTGCTGGCCTTCGACGTGATTCAGCTGCGCGACTTCGCCGGCAACCGGCACCACAAGGTGGACAGCCCGCCGGCCGGTGGCGGGGCCGGCATGGTGATCCGGGTGGACGTGGTGGAGCGGGCGCTGGCCAGCCTGCCTACCCCGCCGGACGAGGTGATCCTGCTGACCCCGGCGGGCCAGCCGTTCACCCAGCGGCTGGCCGAGCAGCTGTCGGAGCGGCAGCACCTCGCGCTGCTGTGCGGGCGGTACGAGGGCTTCGATACGCGGGTGGAGCGGCTGGCCACCCGCGAGGTGAGCATCGGGGACTACGTGATGATGGGCGGTGAGGCGGCGGCCGCCTGCATCGTGGAGGCGGTGGGGCGGCTGCGGCCCGGCGTGATCGGGGACGCCGAGAGCCACCGCGCCGACAGCTTTTCCAGCGGCCTGCTGGACTACCCGGAGTACACCCGGCCGCCGGTGTGGCAGGACGAGACGATTCCGGAGGTGCTGCTGGGCGGCAACCACGCGGCCATCGAGCGCTGGCGGCGCGATCAGGCGCTGGCCCGCACGCTGGCGCGCCGCCCGGACCTGCTGCCGAACGCCGGGCTCAGCCCGGAGGACAGCCGCACCCTGCTGGCGCTGGGCGCCACGGTCGAGCAGCTTCAGCACTGGCACGCACCGCCGCCTCCCAGTCCCAAACGGCGGCGCCGTTCACCGTCCAGCAGTCCTTTGTAAGACCTGCTGATATTGCCTGCCCACAAAGGGTCCAGCATGAACCGGATGGCCGACGTCACCACGCCCCTGTTTCCATTGCCCGATCTGGTGCTGTTTCCCGGCCTGATTCTGCCGCTGTATGTCTTTGAGCCGCGCTACCGGGCGCTGCTGGCGCGGGTGCGCCAGAGCGGCGAGCCGTTCGGGATCGTGCGGATCCTGCGCTCCGGCGACGAGCCGTTTCACGAGCGGGTGGCGCAGGTGGGCACCCTGGCTCATCTGCGGAGCGTCACCGATCACGACGACGGCACCGCCAGCATCGTGGTGGTGGGCGGGGAGCGCTTCCGTGTGGAGCAGTTTGATCAGGCCCAGCTGTACCTGAGCGCGGTGATCCGCGAGGACCCCCTGCCGGGCCAGGACCGCGAGGATCAGGTGGCCCGGGCGCTGGGACAGCGGCTGCTGGAGGGTGTACTTCAACAGCGCCCCCAGGACAGCGTGACGATCCGCGAGCACGCTCCGACCGAACCGCTGCTGATCGCCTCGTTCGCGGCCACCCTGCTGCCGCTGTCGGCCGATCAGCGTGAACGGGCGCTGGAGGCGACCGACCTGCTGGACCGGCTGGAAACCCTGATCAGTTACCTGCCGCGCGACCAGCGCACCCTCAACTGACCGCGAGCAACCGGCGGACCACGGTCGCCTGCTCCAGTCGCCCGAACCCCACGTCCGTCAGGTAGGCGGCCACGCCGCCCCAACGCCGGTCCAGATGCTCCAGCAGCCCGAGCATGTCGCCCGCCCGGCTCACCTGAAACGTGGCCAGCCTCGCGCGTCTGGCCGGGTCTGGCTCCCGGCTCTGCTGGGCGGCGTAGAAGTGCGTGAGCTGCCGATCCGACTCGGCATAGTCGGCGGCGATCTCCGGGCGCGGCACGCCACACAGGTCCAGGGCCAGCGCACTCACCAGCCCGGTACGGTCCTTGCCCGCGTGGCAGTGGATCAGCACCGGCCCTTCAGGGGCATCCACCATGGCGCCGAAGACGGCAGCTAGCGGGGTGCCCGCCTGGTCCAGCAGCCCCCGGTCGTATTCCGCGTTGCTCCGCGCCGAGCGGTTCAGGGCCTCAAGCACAGGATTCCGGGCCGGGATCAACGGCAGGTTCAGGTACAGGGCCTGGCCCGCAAACGGAGCCGGGTCGATCTGCCGTTCACCCCGGTTTCTCAGATCGATGATCCGGGACACGCCACTGCCGAGCAGCTGGGCGCGTCCCCGCTCGCTCAGAAACGACAGGTTGGCGCTGCGAATCAGCCCCGGAAGAGGCTGTCGGGTGTTGAGGGCTCCATCCCAGGTGACAGGCTCGGACATACGGCACTGTAGGCTCCGGGGCGCGCCATTCTCGCCCCCGCCGACTCCAGTTTCCGGCCGCCTCAGGCGCTAAAATAGAGAGGTAGAAAAGGTGCCGATCTATTACGCCCACAGCAGAATATGCTATACTTGGACGTTGCTCGGTACCGCACCGGGCCGTTCTCATCCCCCGTCTGGCTCCCTGGGCCAGACCTGAATTACTGCCGCCCGAACGAACTCAAGCGGCAGGCCTGGAGCAAACGTGACTGGAATCCTGCCTGTTGATATCACATCGGAAGTCAAGACCAATTTCATCAATTACGCGATGAACGTGATCGTGGACCGGGCGCTGCCCGATGTCCGCGACGGGCTCAAGCCGGTGCAGCGCCGCATCATGTACGCGATGCTGCAGGAAGGGCTGGCCGCCAACCAGAAGCACGCCAAGAGTGCGTCGGTGGTGGGCGAGGTCATGAAGAAGTACCACCCGCACGGCGACACCAGCATCTACGACGCGATGGTGCGGCTGGGCCAGTGGTGGAACATCCGCTACAGCATGGTGGACCCGCAGGGCAACTTCGGCAGCATCGATGGCGACCCGCCGGCGGCGATGCGCTACACCGAGGCCCGCATGACCCGGCTGGCCGAGGAGCTGGTGGCCGACCTGGAGAAGGAAACGGTTGACCTCAAGCCCAACTACGACGAGACCACCAGCGAGCCGACCGTGATGCCGTCGGCGGTGCCGAACCTGCTGATCAACGGCGCAGTGGGCATTGCGGTGGGCATGGCCACCAACATCCCGCCGCACAACCTGACCGAGATCTGCAACGGCCTGCTGGCCCTGACCGAGAACCCTGCCCTGAGCCTGGACGAGCTGATGGTGCACGTGCAGGGCCCGGACTTCCCCACCGGCGGCCGCATCAGCCGCACCGGCATCCGCGAGGCCTACGCGACCGGCCACGCCAGCCTCAAGGTACGCGGCAAGGCCCGCATCGACGAGAAGAACGGGCGCAGCCAGATCATCATCTCCGAGATTCCGTACCAGGTGAACAAGACCAACCTGCTGCAGACCATCTCGGCGATGTACAAGGCCGGCAAGATCCCGGACATCTCGGCGCTGCGTGACGAGTCGGACCGCAAGGATCCGGTGCGGATCGTGGTAGAGCTGAAGCGCGGGGCCATCCCGACCCTGGTGCTGAACCAGCTGTACAAGTACACCCAGCTGCAGACCACCTTCACGGTGATGAACCTCAGCATCGTGAACGGCGAGCCGCGCATCCTGCCGCTCAAGGACACCATGCAGTACTTCCTGGAGCACCGCCGCGACGTGGTGACCCGGCGGACCCGCTACGACCTGCGCAAGGCCGAGGAGCGCGCCCACATCCTGGAAGGCCTGATCATCGCGCTGGACGCGATTGACGAAGTGATCCAGCTGATTCGCAAGTCGCAGACCGGCCCGGAGGCCAAGGACGCGCTGATGGCCCGCTTCGCGCTGAGCGAGGCGCAGTCGCAGGCAATTCTGGACATGCGGCTGCAGCGCCTGACCGGCCTGGAAGTGAACAAGCTCAAGGCCGAGCACGCCGAGGTGATGGCCACCATCGAGCGGCTGCGCTCCATCCTGGGCGACGAGCGGCTGCTGTGGCGCGAGATCCGCAAGGAGATCCGCGACGTACGCGACCGCTACGGCGACGAGCGGCGCAGCGTGATCACCCTGCTGGAAGAGGACATCGGCAAGGAAGACCTGATCGCGGTGGAGGACATGGTCATCACCATGACCCGCGCCGGGTACCTGAAGCGCACCAAGCTGGACGCCTACCGTGAGCAGAAGCGCGGCGGCCGGGGCGCGTCGGGCGGCAAGCTGCGCGAGGAGGACGTGAACACCCGCGTGTTCGTGGGCAGCACCCACGACTACCTGCTGTTCTTCACCGACCAGGGCCGTGTGTTCCACGAGAAGATCTACGACCTGCCGGAGGCGGGCCGTGACGCCAAGGGCACCCACATCAAGAACCTGCTGCCCAGCCTGCGCCAGGACGAGAACATCGCCAGCGTGCTGAGCGTCAAGGGCTTCGACGAGCCGGGCTGCTTCGTGTTCGCCACCCGCAAGGGCATCATCAAGAAGACCATGATCACCGACTACGGCAACATCACCTCAGCGGGCCTGATTGCCATCAACCTGCAGGACGGGGACGAGCTGATCGGCGTGGGCATCGTCCGCGATGGCGACCACGTGGTGCTGGCCACCCGTGACGGTCAGGCGATGCGCTTCTCCGAGAACGAGGTGCGCGACACCGGCCGGGCCACCCAGGGCGTGATCGGCATCCGGCTGCGTGAGGGCGACCGGGTCGTGAGCCTGGCGCTGGTGCCGGGCGGCGACGAGGAGAGCGAGCTGCTGGCCGTGTCCGAATGCGGCCTGGGCAAGCGCACCCCGGTCAGCGATTACCCCAGCAAGGGACGCGGCGGGCTGGGCGTGATCACGCTGGACGTGACCGAGAAGACCGGCCCGCTGGTGACGCTGACCCGCGTGGGCGGCAACGAGGAACTGATGGTGCTGACCGAGAAGGGTGTGGTGATCCGCACCCGCGTGGACGACATCCGCGTGACCGGGCGCAACGCCCAGGGCGTGAAGGTCATCAACATCCAGGAGCGCGACAGCGTGATCAGCGCCTTCCCGGTGCGCCGCGAAGACGAGCTGTAAAGCCAACAGCAGAGGGGGCGTGGGCCGATCTCGGCCCACGCCCTTTTCTGTTGAGGCCGGCTGAACTACAACCCTCCACCCCAAACAGCAGCGGCTGGTCCACACCCGGACCAGCCGCCTGCCTGTGTCTGCCGCTCAGCTCAGCAGTTCCACGAAGTCGTCGTCGTCGGTTTCGGCTTCCAGCGGGAGGGTGAAGTAGAAGGTCGCCCCCCGGCCGCGCTCGGACTCCACCCAGATCTGACCGCCGTGCCCCTCCACCGCCAGCTTGCAGAAGGCCAGCCCCATGCCGGTGTCAAACCGGCCGTGCAGCGTCAGCCGGGACTGCTCGAAGGCCGCGAACAGGTTGGGGATGTCCTCGGCGGGAATGCCCTCGCCGTCGTCACGGATGCTGCACAGCAGCTCCTGACCGCGTTCCTGGGCCAGCACCGTGATCACGCCGCCGGTGGTGGTGTGCTTCATGGCATTGGACAGCAGGTTGGCGTAAATGCGGCGCAGGATCTCCGGGTCGGCGTACACCGGGCGGATGCTCTGCGGAATGTCCACCCGCAGGTGGCGCTCGCGCAGCCCGGCCCCCACGTCTCCCCTGGCCTGCTCGATCACCTCCAGCAGCTTGGACGCGAACACCAGTTCGGTGTTGAGCTTCATCTTGCCCGCCTGGATCTTGCGGACATCCAGCATGTTCACCGAGAGGTGCAGCAGGTGCTGGGTCTCCTCGCGGGCCAGGTCCAAGAGTTCTCGCATGTCCTCGGGCATCCGCTCGTCCTCGCCCACCACCTCCAGCAGCCCCAGCACTGCCGTGATCGGGTTCTTGAGATCGTGGACCAGCATGTGGACCAGCTGGTCGCGCACCCGCTCCTCGTGCTCCCAGCTCTCCATGCGGCGCTGCATCAGCTGGTGGCGCTCGGCCAGCTCACGGCCCTGGCGCACCCGGTCCAGCATGGTCTGGACCTGGGTGGCCAGCGCCTCGCTGGGGGTGGTGTCGCTCATCAGGGCGTCGGCGCCCGCCTGCAGCAGCGGCCCCAGCCCCTGGGTGCCCACCGCCAGCCAGCGGGTGTGCGCCAGTTCCGGCCGCGAGCGCAGCATGGTCAGCACGTCCGGCAGCGGCAGCTTGCTGGGCGTATCGGTGTACAGCACCACCACGTCGGGCGGCGTGAGATGCGCTTCTCGCAGCAGGCTCTCGGTGTCGCTCACCGGCCGCAGCTCGCTGCCGGGCACCAGCCCGCCGAGGGTCACGCTCCGAAGGGGATCGCTCGCCGCCACCAGCACCACAGGTTTCTGTCCCATCACGTGCTGCTCAGCATACCGCCTTCATCCCCACTTCAGGCGCCCTGGATCAGCCCGCTGCGGCGCAGCAGCGCTTCCGGGTCCGGATCGCGGCCCATGAACTCGCGGAACAGCTCACCCGCCGCCCGGCTGTTGCCGCGGCTCAGCACTGCGTCCACGAAGGCCTGGCCGGTGGCGCGGTTGAACACGCCCTCCTGCTCGAAGCGCGAGAAGGCGTCGGCGTCCAGCACCTCGGCCCACTTGTAGCTGTAGTACCCGGCCGCGTAGCCCACCGGGCTGCTGAACAGGTGCCCGAAGTTGGCGACCATCGCGCTGTCGGGCAGCGGCGGCACCGGCATGAAGCGCGCCTGAATCCGGCGGGCGTACTCGGTGACGTCGCCGTCCTGCGGGTCATACTCCACGTGCAGGCCCAGGTCCATGCGGCCCAGCGAGTACTGCCGCATCGCCACGTTGCCGGCCCGGAAGTTGCGGGCGGCCAGCATCTTCTGGTACAGGTCGTCGGGCAGCGGCTCGCCCGTCTCGAAGTGCCGCGCGAAGAGGTTCAGCGCCTCGCGGTTCCAGGTCCAGTTCTCCATGATCTGCGACGGCAGCTCCACGAAGTCCCAGGCCACGCTGGTGCCGGACAGGCTGCGCACCGGCACGGTCGAGAGCGCGTGGTGCAGCAGGTGCCCGAACTCGTGGAACACCGTCTCCACCTCGCGGTGGCTCAGCAGGGCCGGCCGGCCGGCCGAGGGCGGCGTCAGGTTGCCGCACATCAGGCCCAGGTGCGGCTCGAAGCCTTCCTCGCGCGGGCCGCCGGTCCGGAAGGCGTTCATCCAGGCGCCGCCCCGCTTGCTGTCGCGCGGGAACCAGTCGGTGTAGAAGCTGGCGCGGTGCTGGCCGTCCTCATCAAGCAGCTCATAGAAGCGCACCTCGGGATGCCAGCCGGGCGCCTGCGCCTCGCGTACCGTCACCCCGAAGACCCGCCGCACGATCTCGAACAGGCCGCTGAGCACCCGGTCCACCGAGAAGTACGGCCGCAGCAGCTCCTCGTCGAAGTCGTAGAGCGCCAGGCGCTGCCGCTCGGCCCAGTACGAGAGGTCCCAGGGTGCCAGCTCCGGCGCGTCCTGGCCCGCCTGCGCGCGGTAAAACGCTTCTAGCTCGGCGTTCTCGCGCTCGAAGGCTGGCCGGGTCCGCTCCTCCAGGTCCTGCTCGAACTGAATGGCCCGCTCGCCGGTGCCGGCCATCCGGTCTTCCAGCACCAGGTCCGCGAAGGTGCGGTACCCCAGCAGCTCGGCCTTCTCGCGGCGCAGGCGCAGGATCTGCGGGAGCAGCAGGCGGTTGTCGCCACTTTCGCTGGTGCCCACCTGGTTGTTGGCGCGGTACAGCGTCTCACGCAGCTCGCGGTCGTCGGCGTAGGTCAGCACCGGCTGCAGGGTGGGCGCATGCAGCGTCAGCCGGTGCTGGCCCGCATGGCCGTGCTGCTCGGCGTCCTGGGCCGTGGCCTCCCGCACCCGCTCCGGCAGCCCGGCCAGCCGCTCCGGCCCCACGTACAGCTCATAGGCCTTGATGCCGTCCAGGCTGTTGTTGGCGTAGCGGTTGGTCAGCTCGGCCAGTTCCACGTTGAGCGCCCGCAGCCGGGCCTTCTTGTCCTCGGGGAGGTCCGCGCCGCCGCGCCGGAACATGTCCATGGTGAGCTGCAGGAAGCGGGCCGGCACCGGTGGCAGTGTCTGGGCCTCCTCGGTCTGGGCGTAACCCTTGAGCGCCGCCCACAGCCCCTCGTGCAGACTGAAGTCAGTGTTGAAGGCGCTGACCTTCGGCAGGATGGCCTGCTCGGCGGCCCGCCAGTGCTCGTCCGAGACCACCTGATTGAGGTGCCCCACGATGGTCCGCACGGTGCCCAGCTGCGCCGTGAAGCGGTCCAGCTGGTCCAGAAAGCCGGCAAACTGCTGCTCTGGCGCCTGGGCCAGCGTCTCCAGCGTCTGGCGGGCCTCACCGACCAGCCGGTCGATGGCCGGCTCGGCGTGCTCGGGCCGGATACGGTCAAAGGGAATCTTGAAGCCCAGCTCCAGCAGCGGATTCTGCTGGGCCGTATCCGACTCGGGCGTGCTCTGCAACGAGGTCATGTTGGCGAGTATAGCCATGCCGGCGCCGCCGTGACTGCACAGCCCGTGACGGTTCCGTGAAGATCCAGGCCCCTCCGCCACACGGCGGATGCCAGCCCCGACCCGGACCCCTCACCATGGAGCATGGCCGACCGCTCCACGTTCTGGCAGCCGCAGCGACCCACACCGGACCTTCTCGAGGCCCTGACCCCCTGGCTGCAGCAGGCCGAACCGGACCAGCCGGACCTGGCCCCGCTGCTGATCCGCCAGAGTGCCGAGCGGCCCGAACATGAGTTCGCCGCCCTGCTCGGTGCTGGGGCCAGAGACCGGCCGGACCTGCTGGCCATGGCGGAGGTGCCGCGCTCGTACCCGCATCCCGGCTGGTTCATGGTGCACCTGTGGGCCGCGCCGGGTCAGCAGCATGGTTCCCTGCCGGCGGAGGCGCTGGAGCGGCTGCTGCAGACGCTCCCTGACCCGCCTGTGGTGCTGCTGGCCTCTGCCACCGAAGACCGCTGGCAGGCCGACCTTTATCCGGCGCAGGGCTTCGAGGAGCAGGAGCGGATGTGGACCAGCACCCTGGACCTCCAGACGCTGGACCCGCGGCGCCTTGAGGCACAGAGCCGCCGCGCCCGCGAGGCCGGACTGACGACGCGCCCGCTCCGTGAGGTGGCGGACCTGAACGACGAGGACCAGCAGCGCCGGCTGTACCACCTGATGGTGCGGCTGCTGGCGGACGTGCCGTTCAGCGAACCGATCAAGCCGTGGCCCTTCGAGGTCTGGCGTCAGCGCATCCTGCTGGCCGACGACTTCGATCCGGGCGGCCTGTACGTCCTGCGGACCGCCCAGGACGAATGGGCCGGCGTCAGCGAGCTGTACCGGCCGGTGGCGGGCCGCCCCGGCACCCTGCACCAGGGCCTGACCGCCGTGCTGCCGGAGTGGCGCGGGCTGGGCGCCGCCTGGCTGCTGAAGCTGGAGGCGGCCCGGGGCGCCCGGGCACGCGGTTTCCACTTCGTGCAGACCAGGAACCACACCGGCAACGCGGCCATCCTGAGCATCAACGAGCGGCTGGGTTTCGTGCGCGGGCGGGCGGTGATCCGCTTCATCCGCCGCCATGGCGGGCCAGCCGCCCACGGCGCACCGTGAGCGGCCCGGACCTCGCGTCGCTCGATGATCTGGACCGCCGCATCCGCGACCGGCTGGTCCAGGACCCACGCGTGCGCTGCGCCCTGACCTACGGAAGCCGGCCACAGGGCCTGGGCGACCGCTACAGCGACCTGGAGTACTACGCCTGGTACGCCCCCGGAGACGCGTTCGATGCCCGCCGCTGGGTGGAAGCCATCACGCCGCTGCTCCACTTCGTGGTCAACCCGTTCGGCACGCCCAACGCCATCACGCCGGAGCTGCACCGCATCGAGCTGCACGTGGAACCGCTGGAACGCATGGCCGCCGTTCAGACCTGGCCCAATCGCCGGACCCGGCCGGACGCCATGCTGATCAAGGACCGTGGCGGCCAACTGCGGGCGGCCCTGGAACAGCTGGCCGCCCAGCCGGTCTTCACGCCGGACCCGCCCCAGCAGGTGCTGGACCAGACGCTGAACTGGCTGGCCTTCAGCAGCGCCGTGCTGCAACGAGGTGAACGCTGGCGGGCGCTGGAGCTGATGACCTGGGTCCACGGCGGCCTGCTGCGGCTCAGCCGGATGGCCGAACACGCCGAGCAGCCGCTGGCCGTGACCCGGCAGGCCGAACTGCAGCTGTCCCCCGCCCGGCTGGAGCGACTGGCCCGCTGCACGTCCGGACTGGACGGGCTGGAACAGGCGTGGCTGGCGGCCCTGCACATCTGCCGGGACCTGGCCGCAGAGCTTCAGCTGGACGCTCACCCGGAACTGCTCACCCGCCTGGACGCTCAACTGGGCGCGTGGCTCAGACTCCGAACTCCACCGGATCGAGGTTGACGGCCCGCGCTGCGTCGCGCACCTGCACGCGCTCGGCCTCGTCGAAGGTGCCGTCGGCCGCGCCGATGATCAGGCCGAGCTGAATCACGGCGCGCGCCTGATCCGGCTTGCTGCGCAGTTTGCCGATGGCCTGGATCGCCTCGATGCGGCCGAAATCGTAGTCCTGGGTCAGCTTGTCGCAGTACTTGTCGAAGCGGGCCTTCAGGTCCGCCGCCTGAAACACCTTCAGGCTGTCATTGCTGGTGATGAAGCCCGCCACCTTGCGGCGCTCGTCCGGGCTGATGCTGCCGTCGGCCGCCGCAATCAGCGCGCAGATGCTCATGGTGGCCTCGGCGAAGTCGGCGCTGCGGAAACGCGACACCTGATCGGTGAGCTGCCCGCTGACGGTACTCAGACTGTTTTTGAGGTTATCGAGAAAGCCCATGGGTATTCCTCCTGTGGCGCCCTTCTCAGGCGGCCGCTACCAGCCTACCGCGCCGAACTGTTCCAGGCAGGCCAGAATGAGACTGGCTCCGGGCAGGGGCCGAGGCGAGCTTTAACGTGGACGCAGCCGCTGCTCAGGGCGTGAACCCTGCGTCTCACCCACAGGGCATTCGTGTTGGCCAGGGCTGTCTCACCATTGGCCGTATGCAGCCCCCCGCTGAAGTGCGCCGACCAACACCAGGTCCGGCCGGAGGCTGAGCTACCACGGCGTTGTCGCTCCAACCAACGCCCATAGCGCCGGCCAGATCCGTTGTGCCACTTTCCCGCAGGCCAGAACGAGAGCACTCTGCTGAGGCGATGAACTCCGTAAATGACGAGGGCCGAGCCGGTGACCCCTGAGCCCAGAGAGGACCCGTTGCATTCGGCCGGCCCTGATCCTTGCGCTTGTCACCTCTGGGTCAGAGGTCCTCAGGTCCAGCCCGTTCCAGCAGCATTGCGTCGCCCAGGCTGTAGAAGCGGTAGTCGTGCTCCAGGGCCGCGTCGTAGGCCGCCCGGATCCGCTCCTCGCCGGCGAAGGCGGCCACCAGCAGCAGCAGGGTGCTGCCCGGCAGGTGCAGGTTGGTGATCAGCAGGTCCGGCGCCCCGAAATGGTGGCCCGGCGTGATGAAAATGCTGGTGTCGCCGTCACCGGGTCGCAGCTCGCCATCCCGCCACGCACTCTCCAGCGCCCGCACCGTGGTGGTGCCCACCGCCACCACCCGCCGGCCTTCACGCCTGGCCCGGTTGACGGCCTCCGCCGTCTCGGGCGAGATGCTGTACTGCTCGGCGTGCATCACGTGCTCCGAGACCGGCCCGCTGATGGGCTTGAACGTGCCGGCCCCCACGTGCAGCGTGATGTGGGCCAGCGTGACCCCCATCGCCTCCAGGCGGCCCAGCAGCTCCGGCGTGAAGTGCAGCCCTGCCGTGGGCGCGGCCACCGAGCCGGGCGTGCGGGCGTACACCGTCTGGTAGCGCTCCTGAAAAGCGGCCGGATCAGCAGCGATGTAGGGCGGCAGGGGCAGCGTGCCGATACGGTCCAGATGCGGGCGGATATCGGTGTCGAAGCGCAACAGCCGCGCGCCGTCCGGCAACACGCCCACCACCTCGGCGCGCAGCGGATCTTCATCGCCCAGCAGCAGGGCCGGCCCGGCCCGGCGGGCGGGCTTGAGGTAGGCACTCCAGGTGTTGGCCGTTTCCTCGCGCAACAGCAGCACCTCCACCCGGCCGCCCCCCTGCCCGCCCGCGCTGGGCTTCCTGGCCAGCACGCGGGCCGGAATCACCCGGCTCTCGTTAAACACCAGCAGGTCGCCGGGCCGCAGAAAGCGGGGCAGCTCGTGAAAGCGGTGGTGGCTGAGGCTGCCCTGCCCCACCACCATCAGCCGGGAGGTGTCCCGCGGCTCGGCGCCACTCTGGGCAATGCGTTCGGGCGGCAGGTCGAACGACAGCCGCTCCAGCACCCGGTCCAGTTCGCCGGGCGCGCTCTGGGCCGGCCCGCTCACGGCGTCGGGGTGGCCTTGGCGCGGGCCGGCATCAGCGCCTCCTCGATGTCCGGCAGGTGGGTAAAGCGGTCGGCGGCATCCACAAGTTTCTGGGCGGTGTGCTCGCGGAAGGCGATCACCTCCACCCGCTTGCCGCGCTCCTGCAACACCTCCACGATGTCGGTGAAGTCGCCGTCGCCGCTGCCCAGCACCACCACGTCCAGGTGGTCGATCAGCCGGAACATGTCGGCCACGATGCCCATGTCCCAGTTGCCCTCATAGATGGGCCGCCCGCCCTCCGCAACGTGATGCAGCGTCAAGGTCATGCGGCGCACCTTGTAGCCGAGCGCCGAGAGCTTGTAGATGAAGGGCCGGGCGGTGCCCTCGCCGTCCTTCTCGACCGTGTAGGCGATGGCGTGCACCAGCTCACGGTCCTTGCGCGCCACGTTCAGCAGCGTCTCGAAGTTGACGGTGCGCTCCGCAAGGTCGCGGGCGCTGTGGTACAGGTTCTGGGTATCGATAAACAGACCGACTCTGGGTTTATGAACAACGTACTGCATGCGTCTCCAAAGAACCGCTCGGGAAAGAGGGGGTACTGAAAAGGGCGGGGCCGAAAGGAACAAGCCACATCAAAAGAAGCCATCCATGAAGGATGGCTTCAGTGTACCGGGAAAGTGAAGACCGCGAACCGGCCCGGAGAGGCGCACTCCCCCCGGGGCGGCTCAGCCGGTGTTACGGACCCCCGCCGAGATGCCCTGCACGCTCAGCAGCAGCGGCCGCTCCAGGTTCTCCGGCACGTCCTCCGGCCCCTCCCCCTGCTCGCGCGAGCGGCGCAGCAGTTCCACCTGCAGGCGGTGAATCGGGTCGATGTAGGGGTTGCGCAGTTCGATGCTGCGCTTCAGGCGCGGCTCGGCGTGCAGCAGTTCGGTGCCGATCACCTGCTCCACCAGGCTGACCGCCTCGCGGAAGGCCGCCTCCAGCTCGCCAGCCAGGCCGCTGTCGTCACCCAGCCGCAGGTACTCCTCGAAGATCAGCAGGTCGCTCTTGGCCAGGCTCATCTGCGCGTTGTCCAGCATCGAGCGGAAGAACGGCCACTCGCGGTACATCTGGCCGGCCAGCTCCGGCCCGATCTCGCGCAGGCCCACCTGCAGGCCGTACCAGCCGGGCAGGTTGGCGCGGTTCTGGGTCCAGCTCATTACCCAGGGAATGGCCCGCAGGTTGCCGAGGGTGGGGGGGCCGGGCCGCCGCACCGGCCGCGAGGCGATGTTCAGCCGCGAGATCTCGTGGATCGGCGTGACCTGCTCGAAGAACGGCAGGAAGCGCGGGTCCTCCACCAGGGCGCGGTAGGCGGCCGCACTCGCGCGGCTGGCCCGGTCCAGCGCCTCCACCCACGCCGGGCTCAGCTCGGTGGCGGGGCGGGCGGCGGCCAGCAGCAGGCCGTACAGCGACTGCTCCAGGTTGCGCTGGGCCAGCACCGGGTGGCTGTACTTGTCGGCCAGCGCCTCGCCCTGCTCGGTGATGCGCAGCCCGGCGTCAATGGTGCCGGCCGGCTGGCCCAGGATGGCGCGGCTGGCCGGACCGCCGCCGCGTCCGATGCTGGTGCCGCGCCCGTGGAAGAAGCGCCACGGTACCCCCGCCCGGCGGCACACCTCCGAGATCTTGCGCTGGGCCTCGTGCAGCGCCCAGTTAGCCGCCAGAAAGCCGGCGTCCTTGTTGCTGTCGCTGTAGCCGAGCATGATCTCCTGCACGTCGTCACCCAGGTGGCGGCGGTACTCGGGCAGCGACAGCAGTTCCCACATCACGCTGGGCGCCCGCTCCAGGTCGCCCAGCGTCTCGAACAGCGGCACCGGCAGCACCCGGAAGCCCACCTCGCGCGCCAGGATCAGCGGCTCCAGCACGTCGCTGACGCTCTCGGACATGCTGATGATGTAACGCCCGAAGGCGCGCGGCCCCACCACCGCCGCCGCCTGCGCCACCTCGCGGATCGGGCCGATGGCGCGTTCCAGCTCCTCGGTGAGCGGCGTGCCGGCGGCCCACAGCGGGCGGCGCGAGCCCAGCTCACGGGTCAGCAGGTCCAGCCGGGCGTGCTCCGGCAGCGCCTGATACCCCGCCTCCACCCCCGCTTCCTGCAGCAGCATGGCCACCGCTGCCCCGGTCAGGGCGCTGTGCTCGCGCAGGTCCAGGCTCACCAGATGCTGCCCGAACACCCGCGCGGTGGTCAGCAGCGGCGTCAGCAGCAGGTCGGCGGTGCGCTGCTGGCCGTGCTGGCGCAGGTCCGCGTCCAGCTGTTCCAGGCGTGGCAGCAGGTCGGTCAGCCCGTGGTCGCGCACCTGGTCGTGCAGCCGCTGCAGCTCCTGACGGTACGGCTCCTCGGCCGGGTCCTCCGGCGCCATCTGGCTGATGTCGGCGTACGCCTGACTGATGCTGTGGAGCAGCAGCTCCCGGGCCCGCTCACGGTGCAGCTCCAGCGTGTCGTGGGTGGCCTGGGGCGTCACGAAGGGGTTGCCGTCGCGGTCGCCGCCCATCCAGCTGCTGAAGCTGATTGGCAGGGTCGCGTCGGTGTCACGGCCGTACACCTCGCGGAAGGCCCGCCGCAGGTCGCGCTGCAGGGCCGGCAGCGCCTGGGCGATCACCTGGATGTAGTTCAGGCCGCCCTTGACCTCATCCAGCACGGTGGGCTTGAGCCGGCGCAGCTCCGGCGTGCTCCACAGCGCCTCCACGTGGGCCGCGATGCGCTCCACCGCATTGGGCGTCAGGTTGGGGATGTCCTGGGCCACCTGCACCAGGTGGGCCCGCACGGTGCGCCGGCGCATCTCGGTGGGATGGGCCGTGAAGGTCAGGCCCAGGTCCAGCCGGGAGAGCAGCGCCTCGGTCTGCTCCGCGTCCAGGCCCATCTGCTGCAGCTCGATCAGCGCCTGCGCCAGGCTCTGCGGCCGGGGACCGGAGGTGCTGGTCAGTACCCGCACGCGCTCGTACTCCTCGGCCAGGTTCACCAGCTGGAAATACAGGCTGAAGGCGCGCACCAGGTTCTCGGCCTGCTCGCTGTCCACACCCGAGAACAGCTCGCGCAGCGGCCCGTCCCCCTCGCCGGCCCGCGCCTGCCGCACCAGCGTGCGCACCCGCTCCACCGTCTCGAAAAATGCCTCGCCCTCCTGCTCGCGCAGCACCTGTCCCAGCGTCCGGCCCAGCAGCCCCACATCTTCGTTCAGACTCAAGTTCGCTTCTCCTCCTCGTAGTGATACCGCTCGGCCCGCACCGCCCGGCCCGAGACCAGCTCCACCGCCACGGCATTCAGCTCGGCCGGGCCGTCCCGGACGGTGAAGCGGTGGGGGCGTTCGGTCAGAAAGCGCTGCAGCGGTCCTTCCGGGTCCGCGCCGATGATGCTGTCCAGCGGCCCGGTGAAGCCCGCGTCGGTCTGAAAGGCGGTGCCGCCGCTCAGAATGCGCGTGTCGGCGGTCGGCACATGGGTGTGGGTGCCGATCACCGCCGCCACCCGGCCCGCCAGATGGTGCGCCAGGGCGGCCTTCTCGCTGGTGGCCTCGGCGTGGAAGTCCACGAACACGGCGCCCAGGTCGGGGCGCTCCAGCAGCTCATCCATCGCCAGGAAAGGGTTGCTGACCGCCTCCATGAACACCCGGCCCAGCAGGTTCACCACCGTGACACGCTCGCCCTGCACTTCAAACGTGCTGTAGCCGGACCCGGGCGTGCCGAGCGGCAGATTGAGCGGCCGGACCAGCCGGGCGTCGTCCAGCAGGCCGTACACCTCCTTGTGGTGCCAGGCGTGGTTGCCCAGCGTGATGCAGTCGGCCCCGGCGCGGGTGATTGCGTCGAAGCTCTCGCGGTTCAGGCCGAAGCCGCCCGCCGCGTTCTCGCCGTTCACGATGATGAAGTCGTAGGCCGGGCGCAGGGCAGGCAGGTGGGCGCTCAACACGCGCCGCCCCGGTTTGCCGTACACGTCACCGACGAAGAGGATGCGAAAGGGGCGGGCCATGGGGGCAGCTTAACGCAGCCCCGTCCGGCGGGCCGGCAGTGGTGTAGGCAGTGGCGGGCCTTCAGCGCTTCAGCTGTCCAGGCCGCTGGCGTTCATGGCCGCCACGTAGCGGGCCAGCTCCGGGGCGGTGCCCACCCGCCGGGCCGCCTCTACCCGCAGCTCATGCACTTCCAGATCGTAGGGGTCCACCCGCAGATACTGGTTGGCCAGCAGGATCAGCCGCCGCCACTGGTGCGCCGCGTGCAGCGTCTGCAGCTGGTGGCGCAGCTCGTAGGTCAGGGCCAGCCGCGCCTCCTCACGCTGCTGGCGCACCCACTCGCTGTCATCCAGCCCCGGCAGGAATTCGCCGCGGTACAGCGACAGCGCCCGCGCGATCTCACCCTGGCGCACCGCCTGCAGGAAGCGGGTCAGGTCCAGGTCGATGTTCAGCCCCGGCCCCAGCCGGTAGCGCGAGACGTTGCGCGGCCCCTCGCGCACGACGGCGTCCTGGCCCAGCACCTCGCGCAGCAGCTGGATGGTCTTGCGCAGGCTCTGGCTGGCCCGGCCCGGCTCGCTGTCGGGCCACAGGTCCAGACCGATCTCGGTCACGGTGCGGCCCGGGTGCAGCGCCAGATACACCAGCAGCGGCACGCTCCAGCGGGTGGGGGCGCGCAGCTCATCCCCGCCGCGCAGCACGCTGATGCGGCCCAGGGTGTGCAGGTGCAGCCGGACCTGCTCGCCCGGTTCGTGGTCCGCCTGCTCGCCGCTCAGCACTCCGGCCAGGCTGTCCATCACCGGCGTGAGGTACGGGGCGAGGCTCGGCTCCAGCGCGGCGTAGTGCAGCAGCTCGGACATTTCCTCCAGCTCGGCACGCATGGATGCCTGCACCGTGCTGCGCAGCAGCCCCTGCAGCGCGTCCTTCAGCACCGCCGCCGCCGCCTCCGCCTGCGCGTTCAGGTGCAGCGCGTAGGCCAGCTGCAACCGCACGCGGGCCAGCTCGGCCAGGTTACCCGCCACCTCCAGGTCCGCCACCACCGCCTGCAGCTCTTCCACCGCCTCGCCCAGGTTGCCCATCCGGCGGTTGATCATGGCGCGCACCACCCGCAAGGTGGGCGGAAACTGGCCGTGTTCGTCCACGGGCGCCTGATACAGCAGGCGCATCGCCTCCGACAGCTGCCCGGCCTGCAGCAGCAGCTCGGCGCGCTTCACCATCGCCCAGATCAGGTGCTCGTAGTCGCCCAGCTGCTCGGCATTCACCATCACCCGCTGCACCAGCCGCACATACTCCTCGCGCTCGATCTCGCCCACGCTGTAGAGCATCGAGCGGGCCACCGACACATAGATCTGCCCGCTCAGGTCATCCGGCCCCGACAGCGTCTCCAGCTCCTCCACCACCTGCTTCACGCGGCCGTAGTCCTTGTGCTGGAACAGGATCAGCGCCAGATTTCGTAGCGCGGTCAGCAGCAATGGCCGCGCCTGGTGCCGGCGGAACACGTCGATGGCCTGCTCCAACGACTGCCGGGACTTGCGCAGCTGACCGTCGTCGAACTGAATGGCGGCGATGGTCTGGCCGATCTTGGCGGCCCCCAGGTCGTCGCCCAGCAGCAGGTAGCCACGCCGCGCCCGGTCCAGCAGCTGCTGGGCGCTGCGGGCCTGTCCCAGCTGATACTGCACCGTGCCCAGCCAGCGGGAGCCGCGCATCAGCAGCTCGCCTGACAGCTGTGGCAGCACCGCCCGCAAATGTTCGTCCGCCTCGCGCAGCCGCCCCTGCGCCCGCAGCAGGTTGCCGTACTCCACCGAGGCCTCCAGATCGCCCAGCAGGATGGCCAGCTGCAGCGGCTCCTCGGCCAGGGCGATGGCGCCGGTCCGCAGCAGTGAAATGCCCAGCACCGCCTGCTGACGCGCGTCGGCCCGGTCCGGGACCGCAGGAAGGGCGGCCATCGCCTCGTGGTAGGCGCCGGCCCGGTACAACGTCTCGAAATCGCCCTCCACGACGTTCACCGTAGCATCACAACCGTGATCGTAGAGTGGTCGCATGACACGCCTTCGTAAGCTGATCTCGGTCCTGGCCCTCATGAGTGCGTTCACGCTGGTCCAGGCGGGCGCCACGGCCAGCAGCGTCACGCCCGGCACCACCCAGACCACCCAGGGCGTGGGCAGCGGCTTCTCCATCGGCACCAACTGAGATGGCACCGGAGCCTGCTCCCCAGCGGGCCGGCGCTCCAGGGGGCACCCCCAGCCCTGAAGCGGCGCGCCCAACCCCAGCCGACCGGCTGCTGGAAGCCAAGGTGGACCGGCTGCTGTTCACCGCCCTGGCCCCCGCGCCCGCACATTTGATCCTCATCTGCGGCCCCAACTGACTCACCTATACTTAACCCTCTGACCGTCTGTTAAAGGAGTTCCCTTCCCTTGTCCCAATCCAACGACCCGGTGGTGCCCGCCACGCTGACCACCCAGCAGCGAGACCTGGACCGTACACCGCTGGGCCAGGACCCGCTGCTGGCGCTTCAGCCGTCGGCGCTGTTCCTGCTGGACGACACGGGCGTGGTGCGCCGGGTGGGCGGAGCGTGGCAGCAGGTGACCGGCATTGCGCCGGCCGACGCGGTGGGACAGCCGCTCAGCAGCTGGCTGCGGCTGCCCAACACCCTCTTTCCGGAGGGGCTCTTCACGGTCAGCGGCCACTGTGACGAGGCGATCCTGACCGGCGTGAGCGGAGCGCGGCGGGTACGGGTGGTCTGGCAGCGGCAGGGCCGACAGATCGCCGGGCATCTAGAACAGCACACGCTGTCGGCCCGCGCGGCCTATGAGGCGTCGGTGCGCGAGCAGCAGGCGCAGGAGGCGCTGGACGAGGCGCTGTCCTGCCTGGGCGCCAGCCTGGACGCGGTCCACGGCGCGCACGTGCAGCGCATGAGCCGCTACGCCATCCGGCTGGCCGAGGCAGCCGGACTGTCGGCCGAGGAGGTGCGCTGGGTGCGCTGGGGCGCGTCGCTGCACGACGTGGGCAAGTCGCGGGTGCCGGCCGAGATCCTGTGGAAGCAGGGACCGCTCACCCCCACCGAGTTCGAGGTGCTGCTGCACCATCCGAGCTGGGGCGCGCAGCTGGTGGAGGAGCTGACCTTCCTGCCGCTCCCGGTGCGCGAGGCGATCCTGCACCATCACGAGCGCTATGACGGCCAGGGCTACCCGGCCGGCCTGAGCGCCGACACCATTCCGCTGACCGCCCGGGTGGTGGCCATCGCGGACGTGTTTGACGCCTTGACCAGCGTGCGCTCCTACAAGCCCGCCTGGAGCTACCAGCAGGCGGCCGAGCATCTGGTGCAGGGGGCAGGCCGGCAGTTCGACCCGTGGCTGGTGCGGGTGTTCGTGCTGGACGTGCTGCATTTTGAAAGTCTCCGGGACCAGCTGGACCAGCCGGCTGGCTGACCCGGCAGCGGCAACCCGCCCGCACAGCGCCGGCTTTTCTGAAGTGTGAGACGGACACCCCGGACGTCGGCCCCGGGGCGGGCTCTGCTGGAACGGCTGCACTCAGCCCTCCTCAGCGGATAATGCGGGCCGGTTCAATGTTGGCGGCGCGGCGGGCCGGTACCAGGGCCGCCAGCAGCGTGGTAGCCAGCCCCACCACGTTCACCCACAGCACGTCCAGCGGGCGCACCTCCACCGGCAGGGCGCTGATGAAGTACAGGTCCCCGGGAATCTGGAACGGGCGCACGGTGAAGTAGGCGCTGATGCCCAGCCCCAGCAAGTCGCCCAGCAGCAGCCCGGCCAGCCCCAGCAGCAGGCCCTCGGTCACGAACAGCCGGGTGATATCGCCGCGTGTGGCCCCGATGGCCCGCAGAATGGCGATCTCCTGGGTCTTTTCAAAGACCGTCAGCGTCAGCACGTTGGCGATGCCGAAGGCCGCCACCACCACGATCAGGAACACCACGAAGCCGATCACGCGTTTCTGCAGGTCCAGCTGTTGCAGCAGGGTGCCGTACAGGCTCTGCCACGGCAGCGGCGTGTAGCTGCGCCGCTCGGTCAGCCCCCGGCCCACCTGTGGGGCCAGTGCCGGGTCGTGCAGCCGCATCTGGTAGCCGGTGATGGTCTGGGTCTGCCGGATCTGCTGCAGGGTGCCGAGGCTGGTAAAGGCGTAGGCCGAGTCGATCAGGTAGTTGCCGGTGCTGAAGAGGCCGCGCACCTTCAGTTCGGCGCGGCGCTGCTGGCTGTTGAGCAGCCGCACCGTGTCGCCGGTGAAGGCGCCGACGCTCTGGGCCAGGCTGCTGCCCAGCATCACTTCGCCGGGGCCGAGGGTGCGCAGAACGGCTGATTCTTCCGGCCGGAGCTGCAGCACTCGCGCCGCGTCCGGCGTCAGGCCGAAGAGCGTGGCAAAGTCCACCCCGGCGCTGCGCCCACTGCTGGCCGGCCGGGTAAGCAGCCCCTTGTCGGCCAGGAAGGGGGTGAAGGCCAGCACCCGTGGGTCATTGGCCAGCGCCTGTTCCAGCGCGGTGTCGCGCGGCGCCGGAACAAAGCGGGTGAGGCTCAGGTGCGGACTGGCGCGCAGGGTGGCGTCAATCAGGGAACGCGAGAAGCCGTTGGTGAGGCTCAGGGCGGCGATCAGCACCATCACGCCCACCGCGATCCCCAGCACCGTGATCAGGTTCTGGGTGCGGCGGCGGCGCAGGTGTGCCCGGCTGAGCATGCCGCTGAGGGTGGGAAGCCGGGCGGCGGACGAAGACGAGGGAGCCACGTTCAGCGAGCATAGCAGCCGGATCAAAAAATGGCCCGCAGGGGGCCACGGTCCAGCGGCCTCCGTTCAGTTCACGGCGGTGATGCGGATGTTGCGGGTGCCCCATTGCAGCGCCTCGCTGCGGGTGCCCATCCAGACGTCGACCGTGTTGACCATGCGCGGGTGCATGGTGTCTTCGACCACAAAGATCCGGCCCTTGAGCAGCGCGTTGTAGCGGCCACTCAGGTCCTCGATGGTGATCTTGCTGCCGTAAGGAAAGCGGCGCAGCAGGTCGCGGCTCAGCGCCACCGTCCCAAACCGCACGCGCGTGCCGGTGGCGGTGATGTACGGCGAGTTGTCGGTCTGACCGGGCGTGCTGTTGTAGGCGGTGGACCGCACCACGGCCGACCGACCGGTGCTGCGGGCGCTGCCCTGGGCCAGCTGGATGCCGGCAGCGCGTGCGGCGGCGGCCGACTGGGCTGAGGTGACGGGAGCCGCGACCGGGGTGGATGCAGCCTTCACCGGTGCGAGGGCGGTCTGAATAGCTTGAAGCGCCACGCTGGCGCTGGGGAGGGCAGGTGTTGCAGAAGCCAGTGTGGCCGCGCCCAGGATCAGACCCATGCCTGCTCCAATGAGGTGCTTCGATACCATGTCAGACTCCTTCGGGGCCGCCCAGCGGAACGGGCCAGCCCGAGCGGTACACCGTCAATACAGAGGTGCTCAATTCAACTTGCAGATCCCGGCAGATCACCAGGACTGCGACTTCCCAGAGCTTATGGACGACGCATGAGCATCAAATTTGATATGTGCCCGAAACGACTCATAACTTCAGGCCAAATCAACGTGTGAAAAAGTTCATTCTTGCCAGTTTCTGTCCAGCAGAACAGTGTTTTTTAAATGAGAAGTGTTCTAATCATCTCATCCATGTACTCATTTTCTTTTCGGGGAAGTCCTTAGAATAGGCTGGTTCAGGGTCAAATTCAGACGCGAAAGCCCACCTTCCGGTGGGCTAGATCACGTTTCAAAATGGCGGCTTGGCCTTTCCCCCCATTGCCAACACGGCAGAGGCAGGCGCGTAGCCATTCATTCTCACATTTTATTCATGTTCAGGGCTGGGCAGAGCGGCCCACTTGGACAGCACCGCCGCCGCCACATCGCGGTAGATGGGAGCCGCCAGCATCGAACCGTGGTAATTCTCCTTGGCGCCGTGAACCATCACGGCCAGCGTGATGCGCGGCCGGTCAGCCGGGAAGAAGCCGGCAAAGGTGCTGTCGTAGATGCTGCTGCTGTACCGGCCATCAATCACCACCTGGGCGGTGCCAGTCTTGCCGGCCAGATCAAAGCCCTTGATGCCCGCCTGGGTGGGAATGCCGTCACGAATCACGTTGTGCAGCAGCGTGCGGATGGTGCGGGCGGTCTGAGGGCTGATCACCTCGCGCCGTTCCCCCTGCGGCTCACCCACCACCAGCTGCGGCGAGACGTACAGCCCGTCGTTGGCCAGCGCGTTGTAGGCCGCGGCCAGCTGCAGGGTGGTGCTGCTCATGCCCTGACCGAAGGCGTTGGTGGTGCGCACCAGATCATCCCAGCGGCGCAGCGGCTGCAGCGTGCCGCTGGCGCTCGGCAGGCCGGTCAGCTCCACATCCTGACCGAAGCCGTAGCTGGTGAGGTAGCGGCGCAGGCGCTCATTGGGAAAATGCTCCACCACATGCGACATGCCCACGTTGCTGCTGTAGCGCA
The DNA here is from genome assembly GCF_040256395.1 of Deinococcus sonorensis KR-87. Lineage (NCBI taxonomy): Bacteria > Thermotogati > Deinococcota > Deinococci > Deinococcales > Deinococcaceae > Deinococcus > Deinococcus sonorensis. Next base: position 85,817 of record NZ_CP158299.1, read on the forward strand.
GGACCTGCTGGGTGGTCAGGGCCTTGGGGTGCGGCACCGCGTCGTGAATGGTGGACCCGAACCGCCCGCCCACGCGCCGCGACATCGGGGTGTCGTAGAGGGTGCCAGGGCTGGTCAGGCCTTCCTGCAGCGCAGCCGCCACCACCAGCCCCTTGATGGTGGACCCCGGCTCGAAGCGGTCCAAGAAGGGCCGGTTGCGCCGGGCCGCGTCGTTGTAGTCGCGCCAGTGGTTCGGATCGAAGGGCGGGTAGCTGGCGGCCGCCAGCACCTTGCCGGTCCGCACGTCCAGTGCCACCAGCGAGGCGTACTCGGCGTCGTGGGCCAGCACACCCTTCTTCAGCTCATCCTCGGCCGCCGCCTGAATCGCCGGATCAATCGTCAGCGTGACGTTCTGCCCGGCCGAGAGCTGGGCATCATAGGCGTTCTCCAGCCCCTCCAGGCCCCGCTCGGTGCCCATCATGCCCAGCAGCTGCCCGGCCAGCGCGCCGTTCGGGTACACCCGCCGGTCGCCCACCGAGCGGGCCAGCACCGCGCCCCCCTCGGTCACGATGCTGCCGCGCACCTGCAGCACCGCGCGCCGGACCCCCTGCGGCAGACCCCATTCCAGCTGAGCATAGGCCCAGACCAGCATGCTGAACGCCAGCAGCGCGAGGACCTGCATGAACCTGGAGCGGGCACGGATTTTCATTTCCATCGGGTGGTGACCTCAAGCGGAGCGGGGTGGGGGGGTGGGGGGGAAGATCGGCGGGAAGCGGGACCGACGGCAGCACCTGCACCGATTTGGGGGCCTGGGCGTACGTCTGCATGCCGTTGGCCAGCGCCCAGTCGCGTACGCGTTGTTCGCTGGTCAGGCCCTGCACCTCCACGCTCAGCTCGTCGCGCTGGCGCTGCAGATCGGTGCGCTCCTGCCGGATGTCGCGCAGCTGCTGGTAGGTGTCGCGGGTCTGAAACCGCAGCGTGACCAGGGCGCAGGCCAGCAGCAGATAAATCAGGATGTAGCGCAGCGCCCGCGCCCGCCAGGTGCTGGCCGAGAGCTGCGCGGTCATGGCTGCACCGGCCGTTTCTCGGCGGCGCGCAGCTTGGCGCTGCGCGAGCGCGGGTTGCGCTCCTCTTCCTCGGGCGTGGCGGTCAGCGGGCGCTTGCTGAGCGGCTCCAGGTCCGGCTGCCCCTTCATCCAGCGCTTCACGATGCGGTCTTCCAGGCTGTGAAAGCTGATGACCGCCAGCCGGCCTCCGGGTGCCAGCAGCCGGTGGGCCGCCTCCAGGCCGTCCCGCAGCGCCCCCAGCTCGTCGTTGACGTGAATTCGCAGCGCCTGGAAGGTGCGCCGGGCCGGATGGATGCCGCGCGCGTGCCCGCCGGGATACGCCCGCTTGATCAGCTCGGCCAGTTCAGTGGTGGTGCGGATCGGGGCACGGTCGCGGGCCGCCACGATCGCCCGCGCGATGCGCCGCGAATGCCGCTCCTCGCCGTACTCGTAAATGATGGCCGCCAGCTCCTCGTCGCTGAGCGTGTTCACCACGTCGGCCGCGCTGTCGCCACTCTGGCTCATCCGCATGTCCAGCGGCGCCTCGGTGTGGTAGGAGAAGCCGCGCTGGCTGTCGTCCAGCTGGAAGCTGGACACGCCGATGTCCAGCAGCACCCCGTCCACCTGCGTCACGCCCAGCGGAGCGAGCAGCTCCTCCATGTCGCGGTAGTTGCCCTGCACCAGTTGCAGGTCTTCCAGTTCGCCGGCCTCCACGCGGCTGAGCGCGTAGGGGTCCTGGTCAATGCCGATCACGCGCGCGCCGCTCTTCAGAAGCAGCCGGGTGTGGCCGCCCCCGCCCAGCGTGCCGTCCACGTAGAGCTTGCCGGGGCCGGGATTCAGGGCCTCCAGCACCTCCTGAGCGAGGACCGGCAGATGGGTGAGGGTGGGGGGCTGGGTCATGGATGGGGTCCCGGAAGTCACAAGAGTCAGGCGATGAAGTTGGCCAGCAGATCGGGGCGGGGCGGGTCGTCCTGCACGGCCTGAATGGCGGCGTCCCAGCGGGCTGGGTTCCACAGTTCCAGGCGCCCGGGGGCGCCGGCCACCACCACCTCGGTGTTCAGGTCGGCGAACGTCCGCAGCGGCTGCGGCACCGAAACGCGGCTCTGGTTGTCGAGCCGGCTCTTGCTAGCGCCGCTGTAGAAGAAGCGGACGAAGGCGCGGCTGCCCGGATCGGTGAGCGGGAGCGTTTCCAGCTGCTCCTCCACCCGCTTCCAGGCCGCCAGCGGAAAGATGTACAGGCAGCCTTCCATGCCGCGCGTCAGGATCATGCCGTCTTCCACAAATTCACGGAACGCGGGCGGCACCACCACCCGGCCCTTGTCATCGATCGAGTACGGATATTCACCAAACGGCAAGACGCTCCTCTACGGTTTCCCACCGGCACCCACCCCAAGTGGCCGATCTGCTGCCAGAAAAGTCGCCTGGACACGGTGCTGCGCCGATGCGCGAAGTGTAACACCCGTTTCCACGTTTTACCACTGTTTCCCACATTTCCCCCCGAAACGCGGGAAAGTGTTCCCCTTTTCCCCACGCGGATACCCCGGCACCCTGCTCACTCCGGTTCGCGGGCCCACCGTCAGGGACCTCCGTCCGGGCAGGCGCCTCTACACTGCGGCCATGACCCGCACCTCTGCTCCACCGCCCACCGCCCTCTACGGCGCCGTGTTGGCCGGCATCGGCGTGGCCCTGGGGGCCTTCGGCGCCCACGGCCTGAAAACGGTCCTGACCCCGGACCTGCTGGCCACCTTCGAAACGGGCGTGCGCTACCAGATGTACCACGGACTGGGCCTGCTGGCGCTGGGCGCACTGCCTAACCAGCGCCGCGCGCCCCTGTTTCTGCTGGCCGGCACGGTGGTGTTCAGCGGGAGCCTGTACCTGCTGAGCCTCAGCGGCGTGAAGTGGCTGGGAGCCATCACCCCCATCGGCGGGGTGCTGCAGTTGATCGGCTGGGGACTGGCCGCATTGGACGCCCGTCCGCGTCAGTAAACAGCAGCGGTCCCCTCTGCTCGGGGACCGCTGCTCTGCTGGTGCGGGAAGGGAGTAAGCCGGGTTCTGTGTCCGCTTGCGCGGTCACGGTCATCTCTCTGGGACGCCTGTCGCCAGACGCCTCAAGCGACCATCCTGGGAATCATCGGGCGGGCCGCCCTCCTCCACTGTCGGGTCTTGCACCGGATGGGGTTTACCAGCGCCCCGCGTCTCCGCGGGGCCTGGTGCGCTCTTACCGCACCGTTTCACCCTGACCACGCCGCTCCGTATGGCCCCGGAACGTGCGGCGTGGCGGTCTGGTTTCTGTGGCACTGTCCGTCGGCTTCGCGCCGTCCTGAGCAGCGGGCCTGCCGCTCAGCGTTTGCTCGCCGCCCAGCCGTTAGCTGGCATCCTGCCCTGCGGTGCCCGGACTTTCCTCACACCCTTGAAGGGTGCGCGACCGTGTTCCTTCCCGCAGGCGGCAGTATAGCAGTGGTTGCTGCGGGCCGGGCCTGTCCGCCGCTCCGGCTCAGTTCAGGCGGGCCAGCACCCGGGCCAGCACCGTCACCTCGTCCGGCGAGAGGTCCTGAATAATCTCGCCCGCGATGCCCTGCGCCGAGGTCAGCGCGTGGCCCAGCAGTTCCTGGCCGGCGGGCGTCAGGGCGGCGTACCCGGCCCGGGCGTCCCGGGGGTCACTCTGGCGCACCACCAGCCCGATAGCGGGTGATGCCGGACGCGGTGAGCCCCAGATGCCCCGCCAGTTCTACCCGGCGCAGGCGTCCCTGGGGCGCCTGACCGAGGTGCAGCAGCACGGCAAAATCCGCGAATCTCAGGCCATGCAGGCTGCCCAGACGGTGGTTAAAGCGGCGGCTCAGGGACGCTTCAGCGCGGGCCAGGTCCAGGCAGCCGGTCAGCGGGGCGCCGGGCTTCGGGCCGTCGGGCAGTTCCTGAGGGCTCAGCTGGCGGCCTGCGCGGGCCGGGACAGGGCCAGTTCGAGCCGCCCGACGAGCCCGAACTGGCCCTCCATCAGCGCGAACATCTCCGGGCTCACCGCGAAGGCGGAGTTCTCGCCCTGCTGCTGATTTCTGCCGAACACCCGCCTTCGCCGCTCGTCCAGCTGGGCGTCCACGAAGTGGGCCTGCACCGCCACACCCGCAGTCTGGGCGAGGGCGCGCAGACGCTGCCGGTCCTCACGCCGCAGCGGGCCGAGGTCCAGCACCACATCGGTGCCGTGCGGCAGTACCTGCAGGCAGACCGACCAGATCAGCCCCTCGCAGCGGCGGGTCCGCTCCAGCACCCACTCCAGGCTGGTGGCCGGCGTCAGGTCCGGCAGGTACAGCCGCTTCATCCACTCGTCGATGGAAAAGGAAACCGCGCCGTGTTCGCGCGCGAGCTGGGCCGCGAGGGTCGATTTTCCAGCGCCCTGTGGGCCGTAGATCAGATGGACCGTTCCTGTGTTCATATTGATTTTGAGCAGGCAAGTATCTTTCAAGTACCTCTTCCGTGCCTCCGCCGGCTCCTCTCCACTCAGCCCCAGCGTTCGCGGGTCAGGCGGGCCTTTCGCTCCCAGACGTGATCCGGCACCAGCCGGGGGTTGAGTAGGTCATGCAGGTCACGGCTGTCCAGCTCGCGATACTGGCCACTCTCCAGCCCCTCCAGCCACAGGCCCCCGATGCGCACCCGCACCAGCCGGGTGACCGGGTGACCCACCGCGTCCAGCATCCGGCGCACCTGCCGGTTGCGCCCCTCGGTCAGCGTGACGTACAGGCCGCGCCCGGCCCGCTGCACCTGCGCCGGACTGGTCACGCCGTCTTCAAGTTCCACCCCGTCTTCCAGCTGATCCAGCGTCCGCTCGTCCGGCACGCCACCCTCCACCCAGGCGCGGTACACCTTCTCGTGGCCGAAGCGCGGGTGGGTGAGGCGCAGCGTCAGGTCGCCGTCGGTGGTGAGCAGCAGCAGTCCCTCCGAGTCGCGGTCGAGGCGGCCCACCGGATGCAGGCCCGGGGTGGGCGGCAGGCCGTCGAGCACGGTGGGCCGCCCACGCTCGTCCGCGGCGGTGGTCAGCACGCCGCGCGGCTTGTAGAGCGCGTAGGTGACGTGCTGCACGTGCTCACCCACCGGCTCGCCGTCCACCCGGACTTCATCGGCGGGGTCCACCGACTGGCCCAGCGTGGCCACCACCCCATTGACCGTAACGCGCCCAGCCTCGATCAGCGCCTCGGCGGCGCGGCGCGAGGCCACCCCGCTGCGCGCCAGACGCTTCTGCAGCCGTTCGCGCTCCGCGTCCATCGGCTAGCCCCTCCGTCCGGGCAGCAGCAGCGCCAGCACCGCCAGCAGCAGCAGCACACCGCTCAGGCCCAGCACGCCCGCCTGCAACGCGCCGCCCATGCCGGTCCGCAACGCCGCCGGAATCAGGGTGGCCACCAGCAGCAGGTTGCCGGCCGCCAGCCCGGTCACCGCCTGAGCGCTGGGCCGCCACGCTCCGGCCAGCAGCTGCACCCCCCAGGCGGCGACCAGCGCCGCGGCCACCCGCAGCAGCCACAGCGGATTCACGGCCAGCAGGCTGCCGGGCAGGAAGTACAGAAGCAGTCCCAGCGGCAGAAACAGCAGGGCATTCACAACAAACACGGCGCTCAGCACGTCCCGCAGTGTACCGCCCGCCTCCGGGGCAGGCTACCCTGGACAGATGCCCGTGTACGTCACCGACAAGCCGCTGCACCTGACCTCCCACGACGTGGTGGCCCGCGCCCGCCGCCTGCTCGGCACCCGGCGGGTGGGCCACACCGGGACGCTGGACCCCCTGGCGACCGGCGTGCTTGTGCTGTGCGTGGACGACAGCACCAAACTGGTGCAGTTCATGGAGCGCGACAGCAAGGACTATCTGGCCTACATCAGCCTGGGCGCCGGCACCCCGACGCTGGACGCCGAGGGCCCGCTGGACCGGGAGGAAGCGGTGCCGCCGCTGACGCCGGAGATGGTGCAACGCACCCTGGACCAGTTTCTGGGGCCTCAGCAGCAGGTGCCGCCGCAATACAGCGCCATTCAGGTCAACGGTCAGCGGGCCTACGCGGCGGCTCGGGCGGGTGGCCAACTCGACCTGCCGGCCCGCGACATCCACATCCATGAGCTGCGGCTGCTGGGCCAGTACCCGAAGGTCCAGGACGCGCCCCGGACCTTCGCGCCGGACGAGGCGGGCCGCTGGACCCCTGCCGAGCGCGGGCAGACGTTCACCCTGCCGCCGGCCCTGGGCGAGCACCCCACCCTGCTGGTGTGGGCGCGGGTCGGCAGCGGCACCTACCTGCGCTCGCTGGCCCGCGATGTGGGCGCGCAGCTGGGCGTGCCGGCGCACCTCTCGGGGCTGATACGGACCCGGGCTGGCCGCTTCGGCCTGGAGCAGGCCAGCCCGCTGGACCAGCTGGCCGAAGCCACACCGCAGGACGACCTCTCGGCGCTGCAGCTGCCGCGGCTGGAGGCCACACCGGAGCTGGCCGTGCAGCTGCGGCAGGGCAAGCGGCCCGTCTGGCCAGAGGCGGGCCGCTTCGTGGTCACGCTGCAGGGGCAGTTGGTGGCGGTGGCGGACGGCGACGGGCAGCACTTGCGGGTGGTGCGTGCCTGGGCCTGAGCGCCATACTGGCCGCATGAGCGAACCCGCTGGCCGGATGCTGGATGTGGGCGATACCCGCCTGTACGCGGAGGTGCGCGGCGAGGCGCATCTGCCGCCCCTGATCGTGCTGCACGGCGGCCCGGGCCTGGATCACCACGAGTTCGCCGACGACCTGGACCCGCTGACCGACACGGTGCGGCTGGTGCTGCTGGATCTGCGCGCCCAGGGGCTCAGCGCCCGCGACGCCGCCCCGGAGACCTGGACCCTGCCGCAGATGGCCGCCGACGTGAGCGCCGTGGCGGCGGCGCTGGGGGCGCAGCGGTACGCCGTGCTGGGCCACAGCTTCGGGGCGTTCGTGGCGCTGCAGCACGCGGTGGCGTTTCCCGGCGCGTCCTCGGCCACGGTCGTGAGCTGCGGGGTCCCGGCGGCCCGCTGGCTGGAGGACGTGCCGGCCCGGCTGGAGACCTTTGAGCCGCTGCACCTGCGCGAACAGGTCCGCCGCTCGTGGGCGGACGAGGCAGGCGTGCAGACCGAGGCGGCGTTTGCCCAGCTGATGCACGACCAGATGCCGTGGCACTTCGCGGACCCGCAGGACCCGCGCATTCCGGCGTACGAGGAGCGCACCTCCGGTACCCGCTACAGCCCTGAGGTGCTGCGCGTGATGGCCGAGAGCGGCTACGGCGGGCTGGACGTGGAAGACCGACTGAGCGCGGTGCGCTCTCCTACCCTGGTGCTGGCGGGCCGTCACGACCGCACCTGCGTGCCGGAAGCGGCCGAAGCCACCGCCGCCGGCATTCCCGGAGCCCAGCTGCACATCTTCGAACAGAGCGGCCACATGCCCTTCGTGGAGCAGCCGCAGGACTACCTGAACGTGGTACGCGACTTCCTGAAGACCCAGCTCGGCTGAGGCGGAACGGCGGAAAGTGGGACCGATTCGCTCTCCCACACCAGCCGCAGGTGTAAACCGGAAAGCGTCAGGGCCTGACCAGGAATACTGCATTTCGAACTCAGCGGCCGGACCAGTGCCGCACAATCCCAATGCCTGCAGTTGGCCGTCCGCGCGCCCACAGCGGCGCCGGCTCCCGCAGGGCCGCCTGTTCGTCCTCTCCCCCACCCAGGAGTTGCCCACTCCAGTGCCGGGGGCCGGCAGGATCAACTCCTGCTTTCCACCCTCAGGCGGGGTCATCCACCGGCAGGCTGGTGGTGTACTTCTCCTGCCGCACCACGATGGTGCTGCTGGTGTTGCGGACCCCCGGGATGGCCGCCAGCACGTCCACCAGAAACCGCTGGTAGGCGTCCAGGTCCGGCACGCAGACCTTCAGCACGAAGTCGCTCTCGCCCAGCGCCAGGTAGCACTCCAGCACTTCCGGGCGGCGGCGCATCTGCTCGGCGAAGGTCTCGAAGCCCGGCTTGGTCTGCTTGTCCAGGCTCACGTCCACGAACACCGTCAGGTCCCGGCCCACCCGCTTGGGGTCCAGCAGCGCCACGTAGCGCCGGATGACCCCCTCCTCCTCCAGCCGCCGCACCCGGCGCAGGGTGGGGGCCGGGGTCAGGCCCACCTCGTCGGCCAGTTCGGTGTTGGGGATGCGGGCGTCGCGCTGCAGGATGCCCAGGATACGGCGGTCAATCTCGTCCAGTTCGGCTTTTGACATTTCCAGTCAGATTCTACCTGTCCTGAGCAACACCGTTGCACACATCGCTTCAAAGAGGGCATCAAACGCAATCGAAAAACGCGGCAGCTGAGTAACATGGACAGCAGACCATCACCTCAAATCGCTTCACCAGGGAGAGCATCATGCATATCGGACTGCCGAAGGAAATCAAGGTCAAGGAGAATCGGGTGGCGCTGACGCCCGGCGGCGTGGGCACGCTGGTGCGGCGTGGCCACCGGGTCACGGTGGAGCAGGGCGCCGGGGTGGGCAGCGGCATCCAGGACAGCGAGTACGTGCAGGCGGGCGCCACCCTCGGCAGCGCCCAGGACGCCTGGGCCGCCGACATGGTGGTGAAGGTCAAGGAACCGATTGCCTCCGAGTACGGGTTCCTGCGTGACGGACTGCTGCTCTTCACCTACCTGCACCTCGCCGCCGACCGCGCACTCACCGACGCGCTGCTGAAGAGCGGCACCACTGCCGTGGCGTACGAGACGGTGCAGGAGCAGGACGGCTCGCTGCCGCTGCTCTCCCCGATGAGCGAGGTGGCCGGGCGGCTGAGCGTGCAGGCCGGCGCGTACCACCTGCAGAAGCCGGTGGGTGGGCGCGGCGTGCTGCTGGGCGGCGTACCGGGCGTGCAAGCGGGCCACGTGGTGATCGTGGGCGGCGGCGTGGTGGGCACCAACGCGGCCAAGATGGCGATGGGGCTGGGCGCCAAGGTCACGGTGCTGGACGTGTCGCACCGCCGCCTGACCTACCTGGACGACGTGTTCTTCGGCAAGCTGACCACCATGATGAGCAGCGAGGCCAACATCCGCGCGCTGCTGCCGGAAGCGGACCTGCTGATCGGGGCGGTGCTGATTCCCGGCGCCAAGGCCCCGCATCTGGTGACGCGCGACATGCTGCCGCTGATGCAGGAGGGCAGCGTGATCGTGGACGTGGCGGTGGACCAGGGCGGCTGCGTGGAGACCATCCACGCCACCACCCACGACGACCCCACCTACATCGTGGACGGCGTGATCCACTACGGCGTGGCGAACATGCCGGGGGCGGTGCCGCGCACCAGCACCTTCGCGCTCACCAACCAGACGCTGCCCTATGCGCTGCAGCTGGCCGACCGCGGCCTGGACGCCATTCGCAGCAGCCGCGCCCTGAGCCTGGGCCTCAACACCCACCAGGGCAAGCTGACCTACCGGGGCGTGGCCGAGGCCTTCGGCATGGACCATGTCAGCAGTGAGGGTGTGCTGGCGTAAGCGCCGCACCAGACAGAGGGGGCCGGACAAATTGTCCGGCCCCCTCTGTCTTGCCCTCCCCTACGGCAGCCGGTCCAGCGCCCGCACCGTCACGTACGGAATCAGCCGGTCCGCCCGCGCCTGGGCGTACGCCCGTTCCACATGCGCCGGCTGCGTCGCGTACTCCAGCGTGAAGGTGGGCTTGCCCAGGGCGCGCCAGACCGGGTCCCAGTGCATCAGGTCGCGGTAGCGCTGCTGGTCCACCGGCACGTCGGTGGCGTAGTAGTAGGTCTCCTCCTGGTTGGTGGCGTCCACACAGGCGGCGTAGCCGGGCTCCTCGATGATGTCCATGGCGTTCTGGGTCATCAGCAGGAAGCCCGGGTTGCGGCGGCGGGCATGCTCGGCCAGCGTGCAGACCCAGCGGGCCATGTCCTGCCGGGCCGTGGCCCGCTGCGGAAACAGCTCGTACGCGTCCACCAGGTCCAGGAACACCCCCTCGAAACCCTGGTCCTGCAGCGCGTCCAGCTGCCGCAGCATGATCGCCTGCCAGGCCGGGTCCCAGTACGCCACCCGGTAGTCGCCGGGCCAGTCCGGGTCCTCGGTCTGCAGCCACGCCGGGGTGCCGGGCCGCCAGCCACTCTGCCAGTAGCTGCGGTAGTTCTCCGCCTGCCCCACGCTCAGGTAGCCGAACAGCAGCCGGCCCTGCGCGGCCGCCGCCACCTCAGCCGGCGTCCAGCGCTCCCCGTCGCCCTCCGGCTCCACCACCACCAGCCCCGCCTTGGAGGCGCCCACCTCCTTCAGGCCCGCCGTGTAGTTGGTGAGCTGGATGCTCCAGCTCTGGACCACGGCCAGTTCCTGAAGCGCCGCCGCCCGCGTGCTGCGGACGGAGCCCGGCGTGGTGCCGGCCTCCGCCCCCTCCGGCTGGACCTGACAACCCATCAGCGCCGCGGCGAGCAGGCCGGAGAGCAGCCGGCGGGAGGGAGCAGTCATGATGCTCCTTTATACGCCCCGCCCGGCTCCGGCAGCGAGTCCAGGCTGCGGGTACTGACACAGCCGACCAGCCCGTACGCCTCGGCACGGCGGCGGGCAAAACTGGCCAGCGGCCCGTGCTGCTGGCCCGGCGGCGCGTAGTCGATTGCCAGCACCGGGAGCCCCAGCTGCCGCACCCGCGCCAGCTCGCGGGCGGTGTAGTGCAGGCCGCTGGCCGTGTGGGCCTTACAGCCGTTCTCCCAGGTGGTGGAGAACGCCTCGAACAGCACCCCGTTCAGCGACGGGCGCAGCCGCTCCAGCAGCCCGAAGCCCCGGTTGGCCAGCAGCAGCGCCTGCGGGAACGTTCGCCGCAACTCCTGCACCAGCCGCGCGGTGGTGGCCGGCTCGCCGCTGTCCAGGGTATCGAGCAGCAGGCCGTCGCAGCCGCACTCCTGGAGCGCGTACCGTGCCTGCTGCTGCACGTGCTGCTGCCAGGCGGGATGCGCCACCTCCACCAGCGAGCTGCCCCACAGCGGATTGACCCGGCGATGGTACACCTCGCTGCCGGCCGGCCGGTGGTCCTCCCCCACGCTCAGGTAGCCGAGTACCAGTGCCCCGCCGGAGCGCAGCCGCCCCACTCCCGCCGGCCCGTACAGCGGGGCCTGCACGATCAGCAGGTCGTGGCCGCGCAGCTGCGCTTCATGACCGGCCCCGTAATACACCCACAGCGAACGCACCTGCTCCAGCGATGTGGCGCGGGGGCGCGGCATCTCAGCGCGGCTGAACCTTGAGCTGAACATTCACACCCGCCGCCGTCGTCAGCCGCGAGATGTTCTGCCCCGCATACGTCTCCTCGATGCTGGCTGCGCCGCCGGTCACGTACACCGGACCGCCCACCGGGTTGCGGACCGTCACGGTGTTGGTGCTGCGGTCCCACACGGCGGTGGTGCCCGACTTCATCGAGAGGGTGCGGTTGCGGACATAGGCGCCCAGCGCGTCCCAGCGCAGCGTCTTGAGCGGCAGGGTGCTGTAGCGGCTGTACTTCGTCAGCACCGCGCGCAGCCAGTCGCCGGCCAGGCTGTGGCCCGGTGCGTACTGATTGAGGTTCGGCTGGTGCATGTAGGTGGGGAATGCCTCCCCGGCCAGCACGTGCCCCAGCGAGATGTCCGAGTCCTTGTCGAGGAACTCGCTGTAGCTCAGGGCGTGGTCGTAGTACGGCATGGTGCCGCCCGGCGCGTAGATGCGGTTGTAGGCGGCGACCGCCTCGTCGGGGGTGGTGACGTAGTAACCGATGCTGTTCGGGTAGCGCGGCACCAGGAACAGCGCCTTGGTCAGCGGGTGCACCACGCCGCAGCCGGTGCAGCTCGGGTCCCACTGGCTGGACACGCTGTGGTTGGAGGCGATGTACGACACCCCATTGAGCAGCGCGGCGGCCAGCATGTTGACGTTGCTGGCGCCCAGCCCGAAGTCGATCTTGGCGCCCACGTTGCCGTCGGGGTCCGTCTCGTTCGGGTCCTTGTAGCCCAGGCCGCTGTGCTCGCCGGTGATCAGGCTGACGCTGTTCATGTTCAGCCCCAGCTGCTTGCCCACCAGGACGTTCTTGCGAATCTCCGCGTAGCTGGTGAAGAAGTCGGTGATGTCCAGCCGCAGGTGGGTGTAGGTGTGGTTGATCCAGTCGAAGCTGTTGTTCATGCAGCGCGACACGCTGGTCAGCGGATCGCTGGACTTCACGTTCGGGTCGCAGCTGGCCTGCGCCTTCAGGTCGGCACCGAAGCCGTTGAAGGCGACGGCGTAGCGGAAGGACTTGGCCACCGGGAAGGCCGACTGCAGCGCCGTCTGGTCGTCGCGGGTCGCCACCGCGTCCTGGGCCGACAGCCGGAACGGTGTGGGGTAGAAGCCGCCAGTGGCCGCGTCGTAGTGGTCACCGGGCAAGAACCAGTCGTCAATGTCCACCTGCAGGAACCGGCGGTACTCGCCCAGGTAGACGCCCTTGGTCAGCCAGTTGATCAGGCCGTAGCTCATCAGCTCGGTGTGCAGCAGGTAGGGGTTCTGGGCGGTGGTGACCAGCAGCCGTTCGCGCCCGTCGGTCTGGCTGGTGACGGCCAGGATGCGGCCGCTGCCGTCCTGCAGCACCGGCTGGGTGGTCACACCGCTCGCCGGCTCCAGCTGTGAGGGGTAGCTGTAGGCGTACCGCACCGGCACGTCGTTGGCGGTCAGGTCCGTGAAGATGCTCTTGCCCGCATCGGTCACGTGGAACTGGGTGCTGCTGCCCTCGGCGCCGCTGACCGCGCGCAGGCCGTAGTCTTCCGGGGCCACGCCCGGATACCCGTACAGCGCCAGCTGACGCACCGCGTAGGCCTTCTCGTACTCGAACAGCAGGCTCCACTCGCCCGCGTCCAGTGCGCTCTGGAACACGCCCGGCGAGGTCTGGGTCACCAGCGCGTTGTCGGTCAGGACCACGCCCGAGTAGCGGCCCACCCCGGACGCGTCGATCAGGGTGCTGCTGCTGAGCGCCTGGGTGCTGGCGTCCAGCACGTCGTAGGGAATGCCGGCGCGGTTCAGCATCAGGCGAGCGCTGTCCAGGCCGTAGTCGCCGGCGCCGCTCGACAGCACCAGGATCCGCAGCGCCACCTTGCTGGTCTGGGCGTTGGTCGGCAGCGACAGCGTGCGGATCGGGTGGCTGGACGGCGGAATGCGGCCGATGCCCAGCTGCGCCTGACGGGTCCGCTCCACCGAGGGGTCCAGCGCCGGAGACGCCAGGTTCAGTTCATGGTTGTGGTTGTGGGCCTGCGGCGTGTACGCGTTGACCTGGGCGTCGCTGGGGGCCACGCTGGTGTCGACGGGCGTGGGCTTCTGCGGCTGCTGGCCACAGGCCGCGATCAGCAGGGGGAGCGAGAGCAGCACGGTGGAGAGGGCACGGCGGGTGAGGTTGGGCATGAACGGAACCTTTCTTGGCGGGGGAGGTGGAGGAAGGCGGGGCTCAGTGGAATCAGAGGGTGTGAGGGCCGCTCAGGCAGGCAGGGCGGAGGCGGGCGCGGCCTCGCTCCAGAGGGCGGTCAGGGCATCGTGAACCGTGTGGGCCGGAGCAAAGCCGCTGGCGCGCAACAGCTGCACGTCGGCCTGCTGGAACGGCACGCCGCCAGACCGCAGGCTGCCGTCGCCGTCCTCGACGATGCGGCCCCGGAAGCCGCTCAGCTCCACCAGGGCCGCCACCAGCTCGCGGCCACTGAGGGTCTCACCCAGGCCCACGTTCAGCAGGGCCGGCGACTCGGTGTGCAGGACGTGCAGCACCGCCCGGCCCACGTCTCGGGCGTCCAGGAAATCGCGGCGCTGGCCCAGCGGCCCGAAGTGCAGCTCGGCTTGCGGGTGGGACCGGGCCTGCTGCAGCTGCTGCACCGCGCGGCCCGGCAGGGTGCCGGCCGGCATCCCGGCGCCCAGCGGATTGAACACGCGCAGCACCGTGCCGCGCAGCTGCCCGGTCGCCACCGCCTGCACCACCAGCTGCGTGCCGGCCAGCTTGCTGATGCCGTAGCTGCCGAGCGGCTGACAGGGGTCACTCTCGCGCACTGGTGCACCGGTGCCGGCGCCGTACTCGGCGGCGCTGCCCAGGTGGACCAGCCGCACGCCGCTGGCCGCCGCCGCCTCGACCAGTCGCGCGGGGAGCAGCACGTTGGCCTGCACCAGATCCGGCAGGCTTCCGGCGGTGCGTCCGGCGGCGTTCACCACGGCGTCCACGCTGCTGACCAACGCCTGCAGCTCGGCGCTGGCGCAGCGGTTCAGGTCGCCGGAGGGCGGCAGCTGCACCGTCACGCCCGCCGTCTCCAGCACCTGCCGGATGTGGCGGCCCAGGAAGCCGCCGGCCCCGATCAGCAGCGCGCGCATCAGTCGGCGGCGCTCAGCGTCGGCTGGCCCGCCTGCGGCAGCAGCTGCGCGATCATGTCGTCGAACTGCGCGTTGGCGAGGTCGTAGTCCTCGGGGCGGCCGATGTCCAGCCAGTACCCCTCGAACAGGTCACTGCCGGGGTTGTTGCCGCTCTCCAGCAGGTCCAGCATCAGCCGGTCGAAGCCCAGCGCCTGACCCGGCGTGTAACTGGTCAGCGCCCGGCGGCTCACGCCATACACGCCCATGCTCACCTGGAAGTGGAAGGCCGGCTTCTCGCGGAAGCCCACGATCTGCCCGTCCTGCACGTCCAGCACCCCGAACTCGCTCTTGAGTTCGCGCTGGTAGGTGGCCACCGTGGTGGGGGCGCCGGAGGCGATGTGGCGGCGCAGGAAGCTGCCGTAGTCCAGGTCGGTCAGCACGTCGCCGTTCATCACCAGGAACTGCTCCGGCAGCTCCGGCAGGATGTTCAGCAGCGGCCCGATGGTGCCGAGCGGATGCGTCTCGTCGGTGTAGCTGACCTGCAGGCCGTAGCCGCTGCCGTCGCCCACGAAGGCGCGGATCAGGTGGCCCATGTGCCCGATGGCCAGCGTCACGGTCTGGAAGCCGTGGGCCTTGAGCTGGTGCAGCACAATCTCCAGGATGGCGTAGCGGTCACCGATCGGGACGAGCGGCTTGGGAACGCAGGTGGTGTAGGGGCGCAGACGGGTGCCTTTTCCTCCGGCCAGAATCACTGCATGCATGATGGACTCCTTCGCGCCGACCGGCGCAATGAGAGGGGCGTTCAGACGGTGTACTGGCCGACCTTGTAGTACGCCAGGTTGCCTGGCTGGGTGAACCACTCTGCGGTGCGCTTGAGGCCTTCTTCCAGCGAGACCTGCGGACGCCAGCCGGTGTCGGCGGTGAGCGCCTGGCTGTCGGCCAGCAGCCGCATCACCTCGCTCTTTTCCGGGCGCAGCCGCTCGTCCTGCTGGCGCACCGTCACGTCCACGCCCATCACCTGGGCGATCAGACGCACCGTGTCGCCTACCGTGATCTCGCGGCCGGAGCCGGCATTGTAGGTCTGGCCCAGCACCTGCGGCCCGGCCTCGCCCACGGCCCGGAAGGCGCGGGCGGTGTCGGCCACGTAGTTGAAGTCGCGGACCGGGTCCAGCGCGCCCAGCCGCAGGTCGCGCTCGCCCGCCGCGATCTGGCTGATGATGGTGGGGATCACGGCGCGGGCCGACTGGCGCGGGCCGTAGGTGTTGAAGGGGCGCAGCGTCACCACCGGCAGCTCGAAGCTGAGGTGGTAGCTCTCGACCAGCTTGTCGGCGCCGATCTTGGTGGCGCTATACGGCGACTGGCCCTGCAGCGGGTGCGTCTCGTGGATCGGGACGGTGCGGGCAGTGCCGTACACCTCGCTGGTGCTGGTGTGTACCACCCGTCCGGTGCCCAGGTCCCGGGCCGCCTCCAGCACGTTCAGCGTGCCGATCACGTTGGTCTCCACGTAGCTGCGCGGGGCCACGTAGCTGTACGGAATGGCGATCAGCGCGGCCAGGTGATACACGGTGCTGGCCCCCTGCATCAGGGCGCGCACACTGCCGGGGTCGCGAACATCGCCCAGCTGCACCTCCACGTGCTGCAGCACCTCGCTGGGCAGCTGCTCCAGCCAGCCCCAGCTGCCCAGCGAGTTGTAGATGGCCATGGCGCGCACGCGCTTGCCGCCGCGCACCAGTTCCTCCACGAGGTGCGAGCCGATGAAGCCGTCGGCGCCGGTCACGGCCACCAGCTCACGGGAAGTCGGGGTGTCGAGGGAGGGAGTGGGCAGGGTGGTCTGGGTCATGAAACGGTCCTCCGGGAGGTGGGAAGAGAAAGGGAGAGGCTCATCGGTAGGCGCGCAGGTCGTGCAGGGCGGTCCAGCACAGCAACAGCAGGGCACACGGCAGCAGCAGCACCGCGGTCATGGCCGGGTCCGGGGGGGCGGCGGCCGGCGGCCACAGCAGCGTGGCCGCGCCCAGCAGCCACAGCAGCGTCACGGCCCGCAGCCGGCCCTGGCTGGCCAGCCAGGCGCTGGGCAGGAAGGCGGCCGAACACAGCGGCAGCGCCAGCGGGGCACTGCCCAGGCCCAGCTGCTGGGTGAGCAGCTGCAGGGTGCCGAGCAGCGCAAAATAGATGGCGCTCAGGCGCAGCAGCGGCCACAGGCCCCGCAGCGGCTGCGGCACCGAGGCGTGGCGCACCTGATGCTGCAGCCGGTGCTGGAAGTGCCACACCAGCCCCTCCAGCAGGCCCACGCTCAGCACCGTGGGCAGCAGCACCGCGCCGGACCCGAGCCGCAGGGCCATCAGCCCGAAGAAGGCGGCCACCGACCAGCCGTACAGCGCCTGTGGGATGGCCAGCCGCAGGGCCGCCCGGTCCAGCCGGCGCTCGCCACGGTGCTCCGGGCGCCGGAACTGCAGCATCAGGGTGACCAGCGGCAGCAATGCGATCAGGCCTAGGCCCAGCGGGAGGGAGGGCAGCAGCCAAGGGCCGTGCAGCAGCGGCAGCGCGCCGGCCACCAGCAGCGCTGGGACAAAGGCCACCAGGGTGGCCTGCCGGCGGTCCAGCGAGATCAGGGCGCCGGCCACCCCCAGCGCCAGGCTGAAGATGCCGCAGGCCAGCGCGCCCAGCAGCAGCTGCGGCAGCGACAGGCCCGCCATCAGCGCGCCCAGCGTGCCCAGCAGCAGGCCCAGCGGCAGGCCCAGCAGGGCCGCCTGCAGCAGCAGCCGTCCCGGCACACCCAGCGGGTCCAGGAACCGCAGCCGCGCCACCGCCATGCTCCAGCCCCAGCCGAAGGCGGAGGCCAGCCCCAGCGCCAGATTCAGCGCCTCCCGGTCGGCGGGCGGGGCCAGCCTCGCGGTCAGCAGCAGGCTCACGGCCGGCAGCAGGTACAGCGGACCGCGCAGGGTCAGGCGCCACGGAAAGGTGGGCCGCTGCACCAGGACCGGCCGTCCGGCGCGCGCCCGGCGCTCCTGGGCGTACAGCTGCTCGGCCAGCGCAAACAGGCCGGCCTCGCCGTACCGCGAGCGCGCCTGGTCGTCGGTCAGGCCCTCGGCCTCCAGGATGGCGGCCAGTTCCTCGGCGTCCACCGCCCGGGAACGCTCATTCGTGAGCCGCCCGCTCAGCTCGGCGAGCGGACCGGAGCGCATCAGCCGGGTCACAGCGTCCCACCCGTCAGCACGCCGGGGTAGGCGCGGCGGTAGGCTTCCAGGCAGCCGTCCAGCGTGAACATGTTCAGCACCCGCTCGCGGGCCGCCTGCCCCAGCCGCTGACGCAGCGGCGCGTCCCCCAGCAGTTTCAACAGCGCGTTTGAGAAGGCCATCGCGTCTCTGGGGCGCACCACCAGTCCGGTCTCCCCGATCGCCTCCGGCACCCCGCCCACCCGCGTCACCACCGGCGGACGACCCATCGCCATCGACTCGATCACGGTGTACGGGAAACCTTCGCTGACGCTGCTCAGCGCCACCACCTGTCCGGCCCGGTAGGCATCGGTGATGTCCGGCACCCGGCCCTCGAAGCTGACGCTCTGCTCCAGCCGCAGCGACTCCACCAGCCGCTGGCAATGCTGGAAGTAGCCCTCGTTCCCGGCCGGCACCCCCCCGAACAGGCGCAGCTGCGCTTCCGGCATGCGGTGGCGCACCATCGCGAAGGCGCGGATGAGGGTCTCCAGGTCCTTGAGCGGGTCAATGCGCCCGGCCCACGACACCACCGGCCGGTCCGGCTCGCTCTGGGCCGGCGGAAAGATGTCCGGGTCGATGCCGTTGTAGACCGGCACGATGCGCTCCGGGGCAGCACCCAGCCGCTCTTCCCAGCGCCGGTTGTAGTGTGAGCCGGGCAGGATCAGCGCCGCCTCCCGGTAGGCCAGCGAACACAGCAGCCGGTGAAAGCGCAGCAGCAGTGCCTTGTATGCCAACGGCGCGCTGCTGGTGCGGAACTCCAGGTAGCGCTCGCGCAGGTACACGCCGTGCTCGGTCAGCAGAAACGGCGTGCCGTGGCTCCAGTGGCCATGCAGCGCTGCCAGGGCGCTGAACCCGTTGCTGACCGCGTGGCCCAGCTCCACTTCCGGCGGCAGGCTCGCCAGCGGACGCAGCGCGTGTTCCAGCCACAGCTGCACGTCCAGGGCGTCGGCCACGGTGGGGGCCGGCAGGCGGGCCTGCTGGGCACCCTGGGGGCGCCGCGCTGCCTCGGTCCACAGGTCCAGGGTGCGCCGCGCCGAGCGGGCCGAGCCGAGGCCCGGCGTCAGGGACCCTTCCAGCCCCAGCCGGCTGAGCCGCTGCATGGCGGCCGTGAAGATCGGCAGGTCCAGCGTCAGCAAGCCGTCCAGCAGCTGCTCGTAGGCGGCCTCTACCGCCTGGGTCCGGGCGGGGCCGCCGCCCCGCCGCAGGGGACGCACCTCCTCACCCCACAGCGGCAGCTGGGTCAGGCGGGCGTTGGGCGGCAGGTCCAGCGCCGGCCGCCCGAACGGCAGCCCGGTGATGGCCACCACCTGGAAAGTGTGCTCCGACAGCCCACGGACCAGCTGGTCCGCCCACACGCTCACGCCGCCGTGAGCCTGCGGATACGTGCCCTCGGTGTAGAGGGCCACGCGGATTCCAGTGGAGGGAGCGATGTCAACCATACAGACAGACCTCAGCGCGGGGCAGCGAACGGGAGAACGTAAAGGTGAGCTGAAGAAGGCTGGTGAAGCTGAAGGAGAGGGGCGTGAAAAACCTCATGATTTTAAGATAGAAAAGTCAGGTTTTTCACGTCTTTTAATGGGTCTTGGAGGTGGAGGAGCCGTGAGTTTGCTGAAGATGAAAAATGTAAACATCTGACACAGACGCAGAGCAATGGCCGTTCAGAGCGAACAGGACAGCGTCCAGCCATACCCTTCAAACCTGACGACGGCATCAGATTCACAAATGAGGCATTACTGAAACGTAAATGGGTGATGGATGATAGAAAACTAAATTTTCTCCAGAGCCGCCGGGGGAACCCTGATGGGGGCAGCCGGCCGGGCGGACAGGGCTGTCCGGCGCCGCGTGGCCGCTATACTGGACGCCATTTGGAGGCACTGTGAACGGAAGTATTCATATCACCGAGGCGGCCCTCGCCTCGCTGATCGGTCTGACCGCCCATGAGATTCCGGGGGTGGTGGGCATGGCCCCTGCCAATCTCCGCGAGGGCATCCAGCGTGTGCTGGGCCGCGCCCAGGCGCGCGACGGCGTGGTGATCGGCCGCGAGGAGCAGCGCTACACCGCCGACCTGTACGTGGTGATGGCCTACGGGGTCAGCATCCCCACCGTGGCGCGCAACATTGCCGAGCGGGTGGAGCACGTGGTCAAGAGTCAGGCGGGCATCGAACTGGCCGCCACCCGGGTGCATGCCGTGGGGGTGGCCCATGCCTGAACACACCACACAGCTCTCGCCAGCTCAGCTGGCCCAGGCGATGCGTTACGCGACCGACTGGCTGGGGGTGTTCCGAGAGCAGGTCAACGCGCTGAACGTCTACCCGGTCCCGGACGGCGACACCGGCACCAACATGCACCTGACCATGCAGAGCGTCCGGCGCGAACTGGACACCGCCCCGGACACCAGCATGGCGGCGGTGGCCAAGGCCATCAGCTACGGCGCGCTGCTCGGCGCGCGCGGCAACAGCGGCGTGATCCTGAGCCAGCTGCTCAAGGGCTTCGCCGACCACATCCGCGACTGCAGCAGCATCGACGCGGCGCGGCTGCGCGGCGCCCTGCAGGCGGCCCAGAAGGCCGGGTACGGCGCGGTCATGAAGCCGGTAGAAGGCACCATCCTGTCGGTGGCGCGCGGTCTGGCCGAGGGCGCCAGTGGCGACACGGTGGATCTGGTGCTCGAAAACGCCCTCCTGGCCGGTCAGGCGGCGCTGGACCACACCCCGGAGCAGCTGCCGGTGCTGAAGCAGGCCGGCGTGGTGGACAGCGGCGGCCAGGGGTACCTGTACGTGGTGCAGGGCATGCTGGCCAGCCTGCGCGGCGACGCGCTGCCGGCCGCCCCCGAGGTGAGCAGCTACGCCCAGGAACACTTCGAGCACGAGGAGTTCGGGTACTGCACCGAGTTCCTGATGGAACACGCCACCCTGCCGATCGAGCAGATCCGCGAGCTCGTGGCCCCTTTTGGGGACAGCCTGCTGGTGGTGGGCGCCGAAGGCTTCGTGAAGGGCCACATCCACACCAACGAGCCGGACGATCTGCTGGCCACCGTGGCGCGGCACGGGCGCATGCTCAAGACCAAGGTCGAGGACATGAGCGAGCAGCACACCGAGATCCTGAGTCAGGCGGGCAGCGCGGCCCGCGCCGAGGAGGAGCTCCCGGCCTCCGGGCTGGTGGCGGTGGCGAGCGGCTACGGGCTGGTCAAGCTGTTCCGGAGCTTCGGAGCGCGGATCGTGTCGGGCGGGCAGACGGCCAACCCCAGCGTGCAGGACATCGTGGACGCGGTGCGCAGCGTGTCGGCCGAGCGCGTGATCGTGCTGCCGAACAACAAGAACGTGCTGATGGCCGCCCAGAAGGCCAGCGAACTGCTGGAGGGCCGCGCCATCGTGGTGCCGACCCGCACGCTGGGCCAGGGCATCGGGGCGGCGCTGGCCTTCAACCCGCAGGCCGAGACCGAGGTGCTCAGCCAGGAGATGCAGCAGGCCGCCACCCAGGTCAGCACCTTCGAGGTCACGCGGGCCAGCCGCAGCACCAGCGTCACCACCCCGCGCGGGGAGGAACTGCACATTCAGGACGGCGACGTGATCGGGCTGCAGGACGATGAGCTGGTGCATGCCGGCGGCAGCCCGGAGGACGCGGTGCTGAGCATGCTGACCCGCGCCTACAGCGGGCAGGAGATCATCACGGTGTTCGTGGGGCCGAACGTGAGCCCGGAGCAGCAGCAGCAGCTTCAGGAGCGCCTGGGGGAGGAATTCCAGATGGCCGAGCTGGAACTGCACCAGGGCGGCCCGGACCTCTACGACTACCTCGTGACGCTGGAGTAAGGGCGGTACAACTCCGGGAGAACAGCGCCTGGGGAAACCCGGCGCTGTTCCCGTTGTGGGGCATGGATGGCCGCCGCTGCCTGCCCCCGCCTTCCTCACGCCGCTTCGCTATGCTCGGCCCATGCTCGACCTCCATGCCCTCCCCTTCCCCGCCCAGATTCATCCGGAGGCGCGGCCCGCCCTGCGCCTGACCTGGGACAGCCGCGAGTGCGGCCCCGAGACCGCCTTCGTCGCGCTGCCCGGCGAGCAGATGCACGGCAACCGCTTCGTGGAGGCCGCGCTGGCAGCGGGTGCCCCCTTCGTGCTGACCAACCTGGACGTGCCGCGCGCCGTGCGGGTGCCGGATGCCCGCGCCGCCCTGCTGGAGTGGGCCCAGCGTGAGCGCCGCCGCAACGGGCGGGTGGTGGGCATCACCGGCACGGTCGGCAAGACCACCGCCAAGAGTTACGTGGCGGCGGCGCT
Organism: Deinococcus sonorensis KR-87; assembly: GCF_040256395.1. NCBI lineage: Bacteria > Thermotogati > Deinococcota > Deinococci > Deinococcales > Deinococcaceae > Deinococcus > Deinococcus sonorensis. The sequence goes on from NZ_CP158299.1 coordinate 107,601, forward strand.
GCAGGCCCGCTTCATGCCGGTCTACAACACCATTCCGGCCATCGCCTGCTTCCTGATCGAGCACTCCGGCGGGCCTGACCCGCTGGTGGTCGAGATGGGCATTGACCGGGTGGGCGAGATGGCCGAGCTGATGACGCTGGTTCAGCCGGATGTGGGCGTCGTCACCAGTATCGGGGCCACCCACTTCGAGGACCCGGCCATCACCGCCCGCGAGAAGGGGCTGATCCTGGCCGCGCCCGAACGTCTGGTGGGAATGCAGGCCAGCAGCTACTTTCCGGGCGTGCCCACCTACGGCTTTGACGGCGCCGACCACCGGGGGGAAGGGCTGACCCTGAGCCCGGAAGCGGCACAGTTTCAGTACCAGGGGGTGCCGGTGCAGCTTCCGCTGGCAGGCCGCGCCCAGGCGGAGGCGGCGGTGCTGGCGCTGACCCTGGCCGAGATGGACGGCCTGGACCTGACGGAAGCGGCGCAGCGGCTCGCGGAGGTGTCGGTGCCGGGGGGTCGCTACCGGGTGCTGCCGGGCGTGTATACCGTCATTGACGACGCCTACAACGCCTCGCCACTCAGCGTGCAGGCTGGGCTGGAGGCGCTGGGCCACCTGCCGGGCCGCCGCATCAGCGTGCTGGGCCAGATGCTGGAACTGGGACCGCTGGCCGAACAGCTGCACCGCGAGGCCGGACAGCAGGCCCGGCAGCACGCCGACCTCACCTACGGGGTGGGGCCGTACGCGGCGCTGCTGGGCGACCGTGCCTACGCCAGCGTGCCGGAGCTGCGTTCAGCGCTGCTGCAGGAGGTCCGGCCCGGCGACGTGCTGCTGGTCAAGGCCTCGCGCGGCATCAGCTGGACTCCGGAGCGCCGCGCGGCCGAGGGGGTGGGGCTGGACGTGGTGGTGCAGGCGCTGCTTGCCCACCGGGACGCGCTGGAAGCCGCGCAGTGAAGCGCCTCGCGCTGCTGGCCGGGCTGCTGCTCAGCGCGTGTGCGCCCACCCTGCAGCAGGCTCCGGCGAGTCTGGCGCTGCAGGCGGCCTTCTCCAGCGACGGGGTGGTCTGGAGCGAGGGCGGGCAGGCCCACGTGGCCCGCGCCCCCACATTCCAGGCCAGCACCGTCCGTCTGCCGGCCCCGGCCACGGCAGTCAGCTGGCAGGGCGGCGTGCCGTGGGTGGCGGTTCCGCGCCTGAATGCCCTGCTGAGCGCCGACGGACGCCCGGTCACGCTGCCGGTGGGCCGGGTGGTGGCGCTCAGCGGCACCCGCGTCTACCGGCAGGACGGCAGCGCCGTGACGTACGCCGGGGCCGCCACCGAAGGGTTGATCGGCGCGCCCGGCGCGGTGCTGACCGGCCCGGACGGCCTGGATTACGCAGTGCAGCAGGGCCGGCTGTACCGGGTCAGCGGCGGTCCGGTGCTGCTGAGTGCGGCGGCGCGGCCCTTCCTGTATGCCACCCTCACCGGGGCCGCCACCGCCAACGCCCCCACCCTGCAGACCCAGGACGGCCTGTACACCCTGAGCGGCGAGGCGCTGGAGCGCCGGGACCTGACCGGGGCGCTGCTGGCCCGCGTGTCGCATGCACCGGGCCTGATCGGGGCGGTGGGCGCCACCATCGTGACGGTTTCAGCCGGCGGACTGCTGCGCTTTTTTGCGCCGGACCTGCGCGAGCTGAAGCCCTGAGCGGCCCCAGCCTCCAAATCCGCATATGCTAGCTTGCCCTTGCCTTATGCCTGACTTCCTGTGCCCGTCTGCCCTGCTGGAGTGCCGCCCGTGATCGTGGTCGCGGCGCTGGTGTCGTGGTTCCTGGTGGGCCTGTTCATCACGCTGGCCCGCCGCTACGGCTGGGGTCAGCCGATCCGCAAGGAGGGTCCGCAGACCCACCTCAAGAAGGAGGGCACGCCCACCGCCGGCGGCATCGGCTTCGTGCTGGCGCTGCTGCTGTGCTGGGTGGGCCTGCTGCTCACCGGCCACGGCGGCGGCCCCAAGGCCACGCTGCTGGTGCTGGCCGCCGTGGGCATGGGCTGCATCGGGCTGGTGGACGACGTGCTCAAGATCCGCTCGCGCATGGTGGGCGGCAAGAAGGAACTGCTGGCCCGCGAGAAGTTCCCGCTGCAGTTTCTGGTGGGCCTGATCTTCGCGGTGCTGGCCGCGCCGCTGGCCCCGCACCTGTGGGTGCACAGCTGGGGGCACGTCGGCGACATCGCGCTGTACACCCTGGCGATGGTGGGCGCGGTCAACGCCTTCAACTTCGCGGACGGGCTCGACAGCCTGCTGGGCGGCCTGAGCATCATCGTGCTGCTGCCGCTGCTGGCGGTCTCGCCGGTGAGCGCCCTGCTGGTGGGGGTGCTGCTGGGCTTCCTGTGGTTCAACGCGCACCCGGCCCGGGTGTTCATGGGCGACATGGGCTCGCACGCCATCGGCGGGGTGGCGGCGGGCGCGTATATCCTGCACGCCGACGTGTGGCTGCTGCCGATCTCGGCCATTATCCCGGTGGCTGCGGTGCTGAGCGTGGTGCTGCAGGTGGCGTACTTCCGGCAGACCAAGGGCAAACGGCTGTTCCGCATGTCGCCCATCCAGCACCATTTCGAGGAACTCGGCTGGCCCGAGACGCACGTCACGCTGCGCTTCTGGCTGGTCACGGCGCTGGGCACCGCCCTCGTGTGGTCCATCCTGCGCGGCCTGACGCCTCTGGTCCCCTGACCTGCCCGCAGACGGCCCGGCCCCACCTGCTGCGCTCACTGTAAGGCTCCAGACAGCCGGCGGTGGGCGCAGCCGCCTATAACCAGAACACCTGCCGTTCAAGGAGAACCTGATGCGTCTGCTGCAAGCCTGGATCGCCGCCGTGCTGCTGAGTGTGCTGGGCTACCTGCTGCTGATGCAGGCCGGGTGGGCGTTTCCGCCGCTGCGGCTGTACGGGGTGCTGACCCAGCTGCTGGGGGTGCCGGCGGTGTTCCAGCTGGTCCACGCGGTGTTCGGGCTGGGGCAGGGCGGCAAGATCTTCGCCTTCAGCGGGGTGACGCTGCTGTGGCTGGGCGGGCTGACGCTGCTGGGCGGCCTGCAGCGCCCACTGACAGCCGGCGCCGTGACCGCCGTGCTGTGCCTGCTGCTGGCGCCCTGGCAGACGGCGGTGGGCTACGGCGTCGTCTTCGCCGCGCTGCTGTGGGGGGTGGCGCGGCGGCTGACCCCGGCGGGCGGGCGTGTCCCCGACCCGGCCCGGCGCAGCCTGACTGGCGTGCTGGCGGCGGGCGCCGCAGCGCTGGCCGGAGGCGGTCTGGTGGCCCTGTTCCGCCAGGACCAGACCCCCGCCGACGAGGCGGCCCCGGTCGCCGGCGACGCCCTGCCGTTCGCCGTGACGCCGGTGGAGCACTTCTATTACGTTTCCAAGAACCTGGAGATCTTTGATCCGCGCCTGAACGTCCAGGACTGGAGCCTGCAGGTGGGCGGGCTGGTGCAGCGGCCTGCCACCTTCCGCCTGTCGGATCTGGCGCAGTTCCCAGCGGTGCGCCAGGAACTGACCCTGTCGTGCATCAGCAACCCGGTGGGCGGCCCGCTGATCAGCAACGGGCTGTGGGAGGGCTTCCGGCTGGCTGACCTGCTGCGGCAGGTAGGCATCCAGCCGCAGGCGCGCTACGTGCTGTGGGAGGCCGCCGACGGCTACACCGAGTCATTGCCGCTGGGGCAGGCACTGGAGCCGGACGTGCTGCTGGTCACCCGGCTGAACGGCCAGCCGCTCACCCAGCGGCACGGCTTCCCGCTGCGGGTGCTGATTCCGGGGCGCTACGGCATGAAGCAGCCGCGCTGGATCACCGGCATCCGCCTGTCGGCCACCGACAAGCCCGGCTACTGGGCCGAGCGCGGCTGGAGCAAAGAGGCGCGGGTGGAGCTGATGAGCCGCATTGACCAGCCGTCCCCCGACAATCCGCAGGCACCGGCCGGACCCGGCGCCATCCGGGGTGTGGCGTTCTACGGCAACCGTCCGGTCACGCGGGTGGAGGTCAGCACCGACAACGGTCAGCACTGGCAGGACGCCCGGCTGGTGCCGCCCCGGTCCCGGTACGCCTGGACGCCCTGGGAACTGCTGTGGACACCGGCGCCCGGCACCTACTCGCTGATGGTGCGGGCCTACAGCGGCGCCACGGTCCAGACCCCGTCGGCGCGAGAGGCGTTGCCGGAGGGGGCCACCGGCTACCATCAGCTGGTGGTCACGGTCAGCTAAAGAAGGTTCCCGGCGGCATCCGGTGCCGCGGCGCACCTGTTGCTCAGCCGCGCCGCCCTTATCTCACCAGGTTGCGGCCGGCAGCCTTGGCCTCGTACATCGCCTGATCGGCACGCTCAAAGATGGTGCTCACGGTGTCGCCCAGCCGCCACGCCGAGACGCCCAGACTGACCGTTACGTTCAGGCCGGCCAGCGGCGCCGCCGCAATCTCCCGGCGCAGCCGCTCCGCGATGGCCAGGGCGTCGGTCTTGGAGACGCCCGGCAGCACCACCAGGAATTCCTCGCCGCCCCAGCGGCCCATCTGGTCGTTGCGGCCCAGATTGCGCCGCAGCCGACGGGCAGCCAGCCGCAGCACCTCGTCCCCGATGTTGTGGCCGTGCCGGTCGTTGATGGTCTTGAAATTGTCCAGGTCGCACACCACCAGGCTCAGCGGCCCGCGGCCCTGCTCGGCGTAGGCCAGCCCGTCCTGCAGCGCCTCCTGGATGGCCGCCCGGCCCAACGTGCCGGTGAGGCTGTCCATCCGGGCCGCCTGAAGCCGCTCGCTGTCGCGGTACGCCGTCTCGATCCGCTCCTCGATGAAGCGGGTCACCAGCAGGCCCATCAGCCCCAGCACCAGCAGCACAAAAAAACTCGACAGCCACAGGCTGAAAATCAGCTCCCCGCCCGCCCGCGACAGGGCGGCCGCCACGCCCACCCCCACCACCCCCAGGGCCACCACCAGCCCGCCCAGCCGCCAGCCGAGCAGGGCGTAGGCCAGCACGATCATCAGCGGCAGCCAGCTCAGTGCGGCCAGCGGCCACTCGTGGGTGGTCAGGGCACTGCGGAACTGGGTGAACAGTAGGACGACGGTCAGCAGCAGCAGGATCAGGGTCAGCAGTCGCAGGTTGATGCCGGGAATACTCACCAGCACGCTGCCCAGCAGCGCCACGTAGCCGGTCAGCATCTCGGCGCTCAGCGGACGCAGCGGCACCCCCGGCAGCAGCACCCGCAGGCTCAGCAGGAACAGCAGGTAGCCGCCGGCCGTCAGCAGCAGCAGCAGACGGCGCCCACGCTCAATGGTGGTGGCGAGCTGGTCCGCAGAGGCGTCGGTGGAGGAAGGGGCGGACATGCTGACACTCCATCCTAACGGCTCACCGGACCGCCAGAGCGCGAATATGCTTAATGCTGAACGGTTTGCCCCCAATCGGCGGTGGCGTTCTCGACTGGCATTTGACAAGCCCGGTGGGGGCGGCTATCCTTAATCCCGCTGCAAATGCAGCCAGGCCTGGTCCGGTAGTGTAGCGGTTAGCATATCTGCCTGTCACGCAGAAGGTCGCGGGTTCAAATCCCGTCCGGACCGCCAGAGCCAGTGAAGTGGAGTTCCCCAGGTGGGAGCTCCACTTCATTGTTGTTGCCCATGTGTGCTTCCCTGACGTTTTCGCGCCGCACAGGCCGTATTATTCGAAGCGGTTTCGCACGGCTTCCAGGGCACTGCCGCACCCGGCCCCAGACCCGCGCACGGCGAGCGCCATCCCGGCCCCGACCAGCGGTCTGCTGGCACGGGCACTTCTCTGGAGGACGCCTGCATTGAAAACGTCAAGTTCCTTTTCCGCCACCGACGCCGCCGAGCTGTACAGCATTCCCAGCTGGAGCGGCGGGTACTTCCGGGTCAGCGATACGGGTCAGGTGGAGGTCACGCCGTCCCCGGGCCTGCGCACCGTGCTGGCCGATGTGGTGGATGAGTTGGTGGACCGGGGCGAAAGCCTCCCGGTGATCCTGCGCTTCCCCCAGGTGCTCACCGCCCGCGTCAAGCAGCTCAACGAGGCGTTCCAGAACGCCACGCTGGAATACGGCTACAACGGCTCCTATCAGGGGGTCTTCCCCATCAAGGTCAACCAGCGCCGCGCCGTGGTGGAGGGCATTGCGGCGGCCGGCTACGACTACGCGCACGGCCTGGAGGCGGGCAGCAAGGCCGAGCTGGCGCTGTGCCTGGCGCAGCGGATGCATCCGGACGCGCTGCTGTGTTGCAACGGCTTCAAGGACGACGGCTTCATCAAGCTGGCCCTGTGGGGCCGCACGCTCGGCAAGAACGTGGTCATCACGCTGGAAAAGTACAGCGAGCTGGACCGGGTGCTGAAGCAGGCGCGCGCGCTGGGGGTCCGGCCCGCCATCGGGGTGCGCTTCAAGCTGCACGCGCGCGGCTCGGGGCAGTGGGAGGAGTCGGGCGGCGATCAGGCCAAGTTCGGGCTGAACGCCTATGAGCTGCTGCGGGTGGTGGAGCGGCTGCGCGACGAGGGCATGCTGGACAGTCTGGTGATGCTGCACACCCACATCGGCTCGCAGATCACCGACATCCGGCGCATCAAGGTGGCGGTGCGCGAGGCCACCCAGACCTACGCCGGCCTGATCGCCCAGGGGGTGCCGCTGAAGTACCTGAACGTGGGCGGCGGCCTGGGCGTGGACTACGACGGCTCCAAGACCACCTTCTACGCCAGCATGAACTACACCCTCAAGGAGTACGCCGCCGACGTGGTGTACACCGTGCAGGAGGTCTGCAAGGCGCGGCAGGTGCCGGAACCCACCATCGTCTCGGAGTCGGGGCGGGCGCTGACCGCGCACCACGCGGTGCTGATCGTGCCGGTGATCGACGTGACCGGCCCCACCCGCGACCTGCAGGAAATTCCGGCCAGCAAGGGCGAGGCGCATCAGGTGGTCAAGGACCTGGAGGAGATCCTGGAGAACATCTCCGGGCGCAACTACCGCGAGATGTACAACGACGCGGTGGGCGACAAGGGCACCCTGCACAACCTCTTCGACCTGGGGTACGTGACGCTGGAGGACCGGGCCCGGGGCGAGGCGCTGTTCAACGCCATCCTGCGCAAAATCAGCCGGCTGATCGCCGGAGAGAAGTACGTGCCGGACGAGCTGGAGGACCTGCAGAAGGTGCTGGCCGACAAGTTCATCTGCAACTTCTCGCTGTTCCAGAGTCTGCCGGACAACTGGGCCATCCAGGCGCTGTTTCCCATCACGCCCATCTCGCGGCTCACCGAGCAGCCGACCCGCCAGGGCACGCTGGTGGACATCACCTGCGACAGCGATGGCAAGATCGAGAAGTTCATCGATCTGCGCGACGTGAAGGCCACCCTGCCGCTGCACGAGCCGAACGGCAAGCCGTACTACCTGGGCATCTACCTGATGGGTGCCTATCAGGACGTGCTGGGCAGCGCCCACAACCTGTTCGGCAAGGTCAACGAGGCACATGTGACGGTGCGGCCCGGCGGCAAGTACCACATCGACCTGTTCGTACGCGGCCAGAAGGCGCGGCGCATGATCGAGAGCATGGGGTACGAGGAGGGCATGCTGCGCGACAGCATCGAGGAGCAGACCGACCGTGCCCTGGAGGCCGGCATCCTGACCGACGAGCAGGAGCGAGAGCTGCTGGAGGACTACGACGAGGAGCTGCTCGGCTACACCTACCTGGAGTACGAGGAAGCCTGAGAGCAAAGTGAGGGGGGCGGGTCAGCGCTGCTGACCCGCCCTGTCTGTTGCCGCTGGGCCGTGTACCCGACTCTCATCACGTCAGGTACACGGCCCGGCGCTACACTGACGGCATGGCAGAAACCGCCTGGCTGGCTCCGCTGGCGCAGCTGAGGGCCGCGCTGGTGGGCCAACGTGACGCGCGCGGGCAGATGGGCAGCCTGCGCTGGCTGGAAGAGACGGTGCAGGCGCAGGGCGGCCGGCCCTCCACCGTCCGCAACATCCTGTACCGCGACGTGGGCACCGCCGCCGACAAGAGGATGCTGCTCAGTGTGTTGCAGGGGCTGAGCGGGCGGCTGAACCTGGAGCTGCCGTGGCCCCAGCCGCCCACCGCCGCGCTGCCGGACCCGGGCGATCACGTGCTGGACCGGGACAAGCGGCTGATCTACCGCCGATTTTTGCAGGGTGTGCAGCGCAGCCAGACCCAGGGCGCGCCGCCGCCCCGCACCGTGTTCGTGGCCGGGCCCGGCACCGGCAAGACGCTGCTGGTGGACCAGCTGAGCCGGGCGCTGCCGGACGCGCTGCTGCTGCGCTTTGATGACGATCTGGCGCCGGAGCTGCGCCGGCTGGCAGCCCAGCTGGACCTGCCGGCGCAGCTGACCACCGAGCTGCTGTCCCGGCTGCAGGCGGGCGCTCCCTACGCAGTGCTGGGCGCCATTCAGCAGCAGCTGTCGCGGGCGCTGGTGGCCCGGCTGGACCGGCCCGGTGCGGTGCTGCTGGTGCGGGTGGACAGCCACGCGCAGCTGAACGGCCTCCCCCTGCGGCTGCCGGACGGCCAGACTGCCTCCGCGACCAGCTGGGTGTGGCATCACGTGCTGGCCCCGCTGGCGCACTCGCCGGTGGCGGTGCTGGTGGCGCTCAGCGAGCCGGACGGTCTGCCGCAGCGGCTCGACGGCTACGGTGAGCTGATCGTGCTGCAGCCCCCGTCGCTGGAGGACATGCGCCGCTTCGTGCGGGTCAAGCTGCCGGACCTGCCGCCGGCCGAGGTGGAGCGCATCGTGCGGCGGGCCGGGCGCAGCTACGACAACCTGGGGCTGCTGACGCTGCTGGCCGGGGTCGGTTCGCAGGGCCAGCACGACGAGCCGCTGCCGCCCCTGCCCGACGAGTCGCTGCGCACGTTCCTGGAGACACTGTCGGTGGCGTTTTCCAGCGAGACGCCGCAGGTGCAGGTCGCCTTCCTGGAACAGCTGCTGGACCCGGAGCGCCCGCAGCCGCTGGAGCAGCGCCGTGACCTGGAACGCGCCTTTCTGGAACCGGCCACCTCGGGGTCGGTGCGCCCCACCAACCTGGAGCTGATCGAGCGGCTGGTGCAGCAGCATCCGGCAGGCCTGGCCGAACGGCTGGAGCAGCGCCACCGTCAGGCCGCCGAGCTGGCCCTGTCGCTGGGCGACCCGGCCCGCGCCCTGCACCACGCGCTGCGCGGCTGCTGCTGGCCGCTGGTGCTGCAGACCGCCAGCGGCGCCCGCGCCGAACGCGCCTGGCAGACGCTGGAGTCGGCCGGTCCGGACGTGTTGCCCACGGAGGTGCGCGAGCAGCTGGCGCGTGCCGTGGTGGAGCACTACGCCGAGCTGGGCCACTACACCCATCCGCACATGCACAGCGCCCTGAGCTGCCTGGAACGCAGCGCGGCGGTCCCGCTGCAGGTCTGGGCCGACCTGAAACGCGCCGAAGGGTTGATTGACGCGGCGCGCTACGACGAGGCGCGCCAGCAGCTGGCCAGCCTGGACGTGGCCCAGGCGCAGCTGGAGCCGGGCACCGGGGTGGACCTGGCGTTGATCGAGGCGGCGTTCGCCCGCTGGGCCGGCGACGCCGCCGAGGCGGCCGCGCAGGTGCAGCGCGCCCAGCAGTGGGCCGACGAGGCCAGCGGCCCGCTGGCCGCCAAGGTGCTGACCTGGCAGGGCATGATCGCCAAGGACCAGGGCCAGTGGAGCGAGGCAGTGCAGGCGCTGACCCGGGTGGCCGAGGACCAGCGGGCGCTGCCGCTGCAGCACGACCGCGCCCACGCGCAGCTGGGCGACCTGTGGAGCCGGCTGGGGCAGTTTCCGCGAGCACTGGGGCACCTGGAACGCGCCACCCAGGGGCTGGCCACCCACGGCGCCACCCTGGAGGAGCTGAGCCACAGCCGGGGCCGGCTCGGCACGGTGCTAAGGCGGCTGGGCGAGCTGAGCGCCGCCCAACAGGTGTTCGCCCAGGCGGAGGCGGAAGCGCCCGACGCGTTCAGCCGGGCGCGGGTGTACTCGGAGCTGTCGCTGCTACATGCGGCGCGCGGCGAGTTCGACCGGGCGCTCTGGCTAGGCAACTGGGCCTGGCAGCGCTTCCGTGAGGCCGAGGCGCAGCGTCCGCTGGAGGCCGCCTACCGCCGGCACCGGCTGGAATACCGGGTGGCGCTGGCCTACCTGTGCCGGGGGCTCGGCTGCGCCTACCTGCCGCCGCTGACCGGGGCCTCCACCGACAATGCGGACCTGCAGTACGCCCGGCAGCTGCTTGACACGGTGCTGCGGGAGATGACCGGCGAGGGCGCGCTGCGGGTGGACGTGCATCTGGCGCTGGCGCTGGCCACCCCAGACCCGCAGGCGGCCATCCAGCACGCGATGGACGGCGTGCAGGTGGCCCGCCATCCGTATCACCGGATGCAGGCGCACTCATTCCTGACCGAGGCGCGGCTGCGGGCCGGGCAACACGACCAGGCCCTGATCGAGGTCAATCTGGCCAATGCCTACGCCCGTCACGCGGCGCGGCTGGCCGGCGAGCACACCCTGAACGACCCTGGCTACGCCGCGTGGCTGATCGGGCTGGAGGCCGAGGCGCTGGCCCCCCGCGATCCGCAGCTGGCCTTCCAGACGCTGGCGCAGGGCCTGGACGAGCCGCGCTATCACGCGTTTCACGCCGGGCTCAGCCGCAGCGCCCTGCGGGTGTTCGCCGGCAGTGCGCTGGAGGCCGATGTGCTGCGGCTGGTGCTCCCTCAGGGCCTGGGGCTGCTGCAGCCCCGGGACGCGGTGTCGAGCCAGTACAGCTGAGCCCGCAGCGGTGTACCTGCTGAAAACGACACAGCGTGCCTGTGTACATCTGGCGCTGCGGAGTTTAGGAACAGTTCACTGAACTGGCTTTCTGAGGTCAGCCCGGTCCACGTACGCTGGCGTCACATGGCCGGCCACGCTGACCTCCAGCCGGGGCCGCTTCAGGGGGAACACATGACCGAGACCGCCGTCAGGACCAGCCTTGACCTCCACGCGCTGCAACAGCGCGGCGCCACCATCCGCTTCAACCTCACGGTCCCGGAACTCTACGAGGCCGCGCTGCGGCGCGGCGAGGGCGTGCTGGCCCAGGACGGGCCGCTGACGGTGTACACCGCCCCGCACACCGGCCGCAGCCCCAAGGACCGCTTCATCGTGCAGGACGCGCTGACTGAGGGCGGCGTGCACTGGGGCGGCTTCAACACCCCCACCACCCCGCAGGTCTTCGACAACCTGCTGCAGCGGATGCTCAGCTGGATGGAAGGGCAGGAAGTGTTCGTGCAGGACCTGTACGCCGGCACCGACCCCAGCTACCAGCTGCCGGTGCGGCTCGTGACCGAGATGGCGTACCACTCGCTGTTCGTGCACAACATGTTCGTGCGGCCCACCCCGGAACAGCTGGCCTCACACACGGCCGAGTTCACGGTGCTGAACCTGCCGAGCTTCAAGGCGGACCCGGCCCGCGACGGGGTGCGCAGCGAGACCTTCATCGTGGTGGACTTCACCCGCCGCATGATTCTGGTGGGCGGCACCAAGTACGCGGGCGAGAACAAGAAGGGCATCTTCGGGGTGCTGAACTACCTGCTGCCGGAGCGCGGCGTGATGCCGATGCACTGCAGCGCCAACATCGGGGAGCAGGGCGACGTGGCGCTGTTCTTCGGGCTGTCCGGCACCGGCAAGACCACCCTGAGCGCCGACCCGCAGCGCCGGCTGATCGGCGACGACGAGCACGGCTGGAGCGACGAAGGTGTGTTCAACTTCGAGGGCGGCTGCTACGCCAAGGTGATCGGGCTGAACCCGGAGGCCGAGCCGGCCATCGAACGCACCACCCGCATGTTCGGCACGGTGCTGGAGAACGTGGTGCTGCGCCCGGACCGCACCCCAGACCTGGACGACGGCCACCTGACCGACAACACCCGCAGCGCCTACCCGATCGACTTCATCGATAACATTGAGGCGAGCGGACGCGGCGGGCACCCGCAGAACATCATCTTCCTGACCGCCGACGCGTATGGGGTGCTGCCGCCTATCGCCCGGCTGAGCCGCGAGCAGATGATGTATTACTTCCTGTCCGGCTTCACCGCCAAGATTCCCGGCACCGAGCAGGGCGTGGTGGAGCCGCAGCCCACCTTCAGCACCTGTTTCGGGGCGCCGTTCATGCCGCGTCACCCCGGCGAGTACGCCCGGCTGCTGGCCCAGCGGGTGGAGGCGCACGGCACCCGGGTGTGGCTGGTGAACACCGGCTGGACCGGCGGGAAGTACGGCCAGGGCCACCGCATCAGCATCCGGCACACCCGCGCCCTGATCAGCGCGGCGCTGGACGGCGCCCTGGACACGGTGGAGTACCAGCGTGAGCCGTTCTTCGGGCTGGTGATTCCGAGCGAGGTGCCGGGTGTGCCGGCCGAACTGCTCAACCCCCGCGACAGCTGGGCCGATGGCTCCGCCTATGACGCCGCCGCCCGGCAGCTGGCCGCCATGTTCCGCCAGAACTTCGAGCGCTTCGCGGACGGGGTGGACGCGGGCGTGACCGGCTGCATGCCGCAGCACGCGGAGTAACCCAGACGCTCTCACCGGATGGCCCGTGTCAATGGCACGGGCCATCCGGTTGAGGTTGGCCGCTTCTGGTAAGCTGCTCAGGTTATGCCGATGCCTACCATCCAGACCCTCACCATCGAAAAGCTCGTCACGGGCGGCCTGGGCCTCAGCCGCACCGATGCGGGGGTGGTGCTGGTGCGCGGCGCGCTGCCCGGCGAGGAAGTGCGGGCCGAGGTGCGCGAGGGGCGTGGCGTGTGGCAGGGCGTCACCCGGGAGGTCCTGAAGCCCAGCCCCGACCGGGTGGAGGCGCCGGAACTGCCCACCACCGATCTGGCGCACGCCAGCTACGCCGCCCAGCTGCGTTACAAGCGTGGCTTCGTGGAGGAGGCGCTCAGCCGCATCGCCAAGCTGGACCATCCGGTGAATCCGGCGGTGCCGAGCCCCCACCAGTGGGCCTACCGCAACACCGCCCAGTACCTGATCACCGCCCAGGGCCTGGGCTACCGCGAGCGCCGCGGGCACCGGGCGCAGGCGGTGGAGCAGGACCCGCTGGTGATGGAGCAGATTGCGCGGGTGGTGCGGCAGGCCGACGTGTCGCGGCTGGGTCCGGCCAGCGAGCTGAGTCTGCGGGCCAGCCGGCTGACCGGCGAGGTGGTGGCCACATTGATCGGGGTGGGCGAGCCGCGCGATTTCCTGAGGGCCAGCGACGAGCTGATGGACTGCGGCGTGGCGGGTGTGACGCTGGCGGCCCCGGCCGGGCGGCGCTTCAGCGCGGGCGTGCGGCTGATCGCGGGTGAGAGCGAGATCGAAGAGCAGTTCGGGCAGATCACCAGCCGGGTCAGCGCGTCGGGCTTCGCGCAGGTGAACCCGGAGGCCGCCGGCCTGGCCTACATCCGCGCCGCGAAACTGGCCGGGCGCGGCCACCTGGCGCTGGACCTGTACGGCGGCAGCGGGGCCATCGGGCGGCACCTCGCGCCCAACTTCCACCGGGTGGTGGTGATGGACACCGACAAGATCGCGCTGGCCCGTGGGCGCCAGGACGTGCGCCGCGCCGGGCAGACCAACCTGACCTTCCGGCTGGGCGACGCGTCCAGCCTCAGCGACCCGGACGTGATCGTGGTGGACCCGCCGCGCGCGGGCCTGGACGAGGAGGCCCGGGACGCCATTCAGGCGAGCCCGGCTCACCGGCTGGTGTACGTGAGCTGCGACCCGGCCACCTGGGCGCGCGACGTGGGCGACCTGACCCGGCGCGGCTGGACCCTGGGCGAGGTGACGCCGCACGACTTCTACCCGCAGACCAGCCACGTGGAAGTGGTCAGCGTCCTGGACCGCTGAGTAAACGACGGCTCAACGGCGCGCCCACATGCGGCTCTGTTAGCCTGAACGCTGTGAGCCGCGTCCTGCTGCTGTTTCCCCTGTTGCTGACGGCCTGCACCGACCGCCCCAGCGCCCGTGAACAGCAGCTGGAGCAGCGGGTGGCCCGGCTGGAAGCGCAGGTGCGGCAGCTGCAGCAGCAGGCGGCGGCCCCCGGCAGCGCCCAGCGCGTGACCACCCTCGCGGCGGCCCAGTACTGCGCCAGCGAACTGGCCCGAGAGCTGGAGGCCTATAACCAGGACAACGGGCGCTACCCGGCGGCCCCGGCCGTCACGCTGCCCAACGCCTGCGCCGACTTTCAGGTGCAGTGGAAAACGCTCCAGGCGGGCACCTACCGCTTCAGCGTGAGCGGCAGCGACGGCCGCGAGCTGGCCACCGAGCAGCGCTGAGGCCCGCCGCGCACACGCGCCCGGCATCCGCTCTATGATTCCTACACCGGGCCGGCCCCTGCTCCAGTTCCGGAGCGGCCGGTCGCCTCAAGGAGCACCTGATATGACCAACACCGCAACCGTTGATATCGACTGGAAGAACCTGGGCTTCAGTTACATCCGCACCGACCTGCGCTACGTGGCGCACTGGAAGGACGGGGCCTGGGACCAGGGCACCCTGACGGCGGACAACAAGGTCCACATCAGCGAGGGATCCACCGCGCTGCATTACGGCCAGCAGTGCTTCGAGGGCCTCAAGGCCTACCGCTGTCAGGACGGCAGCATCAACCTGTTCCGCCCGGACCAGAACGCCGCCCGGATGCACCGCAGCTGCGCGCGGCTGCTGATGCCGGCGGTGCCGACCGAGATGTTCATCGAGGCGTGCCGGCAGGTGGTGCTGGCCAACGAGCGGTTCATCCCTCCGTACGGCACCGGCGGCGCCCTGTACCTGCGGCCCTACGTGATCGGCGTAGGCGACAACATCGGCGTCCGCAGCGCCCCGGAGTTCCTGTTCTCGGTGTTCTGCACGCCGGTGGGCGCCTACTTCAAGGGCGGCCTGGCGCCTTCCAACTTCATCGTCTCCCAGTACGACCGCGCCGCGCCCAACGGGACCGGGGCCGCCAAGGTGGGCGGCAATTACGCGGCCAGCCTGCTGCCGGGTCAGGAAGCCAAGCAGCGGTCGTTCGCCGACTGCATCTACCTGGACCCTGAGACGCACACCAAGATCGAGGAGGTCGGCGCGGCCAACTTCTTCGCCATCACCCGTGACGGGCGCTTCGTGACGCCCAAGTCGCCCTCGATCCTGGAGAGCATCACCAAGTACTCGCTGCTGGACATCGCCCGCGACCGACTGGGGCTGCAGGTCGAGGAGGGCGACGTGTACATCGACCAGCTAGATCAGTTCACCGAGGCGGGCGCCTGCGGCACGGCGGCCGTCATCACGCCCATCGGGGGCATCCAGAACGGGGAGACCTTCCATCAGTTCCCCAGCGGCGACACGGTCGGGCCGGTCACCCGGCGGCTCTACGACGAGCTGATCGGCATCCAGTTCGGCGACCGGCCCGCGCCGGACGGCTGGATCGTCAAGGTCAAGTAATCGAGAGCAGCCGCTCGATCACGACCGCCACGCCGTCCTCGGCGTTGCTGAGCGTGACCTCGTCGGCCAGCGCCTTCACCTCATCGTCGGCGTTGCCCATCGCCACCGCATGCCCGGCCCAGCTGAGCATCGGCAGGTCGTTGGGCGCGTCCCCGAACACCACCGTGTCGGCCTGCGCCACCTGCAGCCGCGCGCACAGCCATTCCAGCGCGTACGCCTTGCTGACGTGCGCCACATGAATCTCCGCGAAGGCGGCGCCGGAACTGGTGCCGCCGACCTCTCCCCCACCCAGCTCGGTGATGCGGGCGGCCAGCAGCGCCGGGGCCAGCTCCGGGTGGCGCACCATCAGCTTCAGCACCGGCCCCGGCCGGCGGGGGGCGCCGGGCAGGTAGGCCGTCAACACGTCGTCCGGCGCGTCCTCGGCGGGGCGGTACAGGGCGTCGTGCAGCATGTTGTCACCCCACTCCAGCCCGAACGCCACGCCCGGCAGCGCGGCCCGCAGCTGCGGCAGCAGCCGGTGCAGCACCGCTTCCGGGATCGGCTGGGTGTCCACCGGCTGTCCGGTGTGCAGGTCCAGGGTCATGGCCCCGTTGCTGCAGATGGCGTAGCCCTCCAGCTGCAGGTCCCGGGCCATCGGCAGCACCATCCGCGACGGGCGGCCTGTCACCAGCACGGCCGGCCAGCCGCGCCGCTGCGCCTGCTGCAACGCGGCGCGGTTGCGCGGGCTGACCTGCCCGTCCGGGCCGAGCAGGGTGCCGTCCAGATCGGTGGCGATCAGCCGCACCGCTGCTCCAGTACCACCACGGCCGCCGCATGCTCCTTGGTGTGGGTCAGCGACAGGTGCGCCACCCAGCCGCGCGCCTGCATCTCGGCCGCGATGGGTGCGGCGAAGCCCAGCACCGGGGCCGCGTATGGAAAGGGACCGTCCGGGGTGCGGGGCCGCTCCACCCACACGTCGCGCCAGCCGTGTGGCCGCGGCCAGACCTTCTGAAAGGCCTCCTTGGCGGCGAACCGGGCGGCGTAACTGGGGGCCGGGTCCACCAGCCGGGCGCAGTATTCCAGCTCAGCCTCCGCAAACAGCTTGTGGAAACGCCGCTTCTCGCGCCGCATCAGGCCACGGATCCGCGCGATCTCGATCAGGTCGTTGCCTACGGCAATAATCACGCCCTACTGTGGCATATCCGGCCTAGGTGGACGGCCCGTCGCTCACAGGCCCGGCGTTCAGGATGCCGAACTGCACCACCTGACCCTGCGCGTTCAGCCCGAACACCAGCGTCCAGGCCACGTCCGGACCGCGCTCGAAGCGGGCGGTGCGCAGGTAGTACTGCACGCCGCTGTCCTCCAGCACGCGTTCGGAAATCAGGGAAGTCTCGCGGCCGTAATTCTGGATGCCGGCCGCCCGGTAGCTCTGAAAGGCGGCCAGATCGTTGGCAAAGTCCTGACGGGCGCTGGGCAGGAAGGCGGCCCACACCGGCTCCAGCTGCTGAGCATAGAACCACTGCACCAGCTGGCGGCCCCGCGCCAGGGCCATCTCGCCTGCGACGGGGGCGGAGGCGGGGGCGGGCGCCGCCTTGGGCGGGGGGGTGGCGGGGATCTGCACCTGCGCGGACGCCAGGGGGGCGGCGAGCATGAGTAGGGCGAGCAGTCGGACGGCTGAGCGCATACGAACCTCCTGTCCTCACCTGAGTTGTACGCCGCGGGGGCCGTTCTGGATGTGGGCCATCCGACAGGCCGCTATGCTGCTTCGGTGGATCATTCTTCATCTGAAGCGGCGCCGCTGCTGGGCCGCCCGCGCCTGCAGGAGATCGCCGCCCACCTGCGCGAGCACCGGCACCTGTGGCAGCAGCTGGACGTGTCCAGGGTGCGGCTGTTCGGGTCGGTGGCGCGCGACGACGCCCACCCGGACTCGGACGTGGACGTGCTGATCGACTTTCAGGGCGAGCGCGGCCTGTTCGATCTGGTGCAGGCAGTGTGGCTGTTCGAGGACCTGCTGGGCCGCCGCACCGATGTGGTGACCGAGGGGGCGCTCCACCCACCGCTGCGGCGGCCCGCCCTGCACGACGCGCTGGACGTGATGGACCCGGGCGCGCGGCCCGCCGGCGGGCCGGACGGGCACAAGCGCTGGCGCTGGCGGGTGCAGGCGCTGCTGAACGCGCTCGCGGCCATCCGGCACGCCACGCGCGGGCTGGACGAGGCGCAGTTCGCCGCCGACCCGCTGGTGCAGGACGCCGTGCTGATGAACCTGCTGCGGCTGGGCGAGGGCAGCAAGTTCGTGCCGCAGCGGCTGCAGGACGAGCACCCGGAAGTGCCGTGGAATGCCCTGCGCAGCATCCGCAACCTGATCGCCCACGACTACTTCGGCATCGATCTGGCGCTGCTGTGGCACACGGTCACGGTGGACCTGCCCGCCCTGCGGCCACGGCTGGAACAGCTGCTGGCCCGGACCGGCGAGGACTGACTCAGGTCCAGGGCAGCCCCGCGCGCGTCTGCCAGTAGTGGGCCGGAGGTTCGGCCAGCGTCTCCAGGCCACCCGGCAGCCGGGCCAGCCCCACCGCCCGCAGGTTGCTGGCCAGCTGCTCCACACTGGCCGCGCCGCTCAGCACGGTGTGGACGAACGGCTGCTGCAGGGCGGCAGCGAGCGCCAGGGCATCCGGCGTGCTGTCCAGCTCCCGGCAGGCCTCCGCCAGTGCGGCGGGGAGCTGCGGGCCACGCGCGGTCAGCCGCCCGTTGGCCAGTGCCTCCTTGATCACCACGCCCCAGCCTGCCTCGTGCGCCTCCGACAGCGCCGCACCCGCCGACGGCTCCAGCAGGTTCCAGGTCGCCTGCACCACCTGAAACAGCGGCTCCCCCTCCACCCGCAGCTCCAGCGCTCGTCGCAGCGTCTCCGCCTGCCCCGGCCCGCTCAGCGACAGGCCCACCCGCAGGCCGCCAGCCCGCAGCCGGGCCAGCCGCTCCAGCACCAGCCGGTCCTGCAGCACCCCGCTCTCCAGCGTGGCCGAGTGAATCAGGTACGCGTCCGGCAGGCGGCCCAGCGCCTGCTCGGTTTCGGGCCACTGCCGCTCCAGCGTGGCGAGGCTGTGCTGTTTGACCTCGTGCTGCTCGGCCTGCACCTGCCAGCCGGCCGTGTAGGTGTAGCCCCACTTGCTCTCCAGCACCGCGGCCTGCGCGGGCACCCGCCGCTCGCGCAGCCACGCCCCCAGGAAGACCTCGGCCTGCCCGTAGGACCGCGCCGCGTCCAGAAAGCGAATGCCGCCGGCCCAGGCGGCGTCCAGCACCTCGAAGGTGCGCGCCCGCAGGTCGTCGGGCGTGCGTCCCGCCTGGAAGTCCTGACCGTGGCCCAGGTTGAGGTAGCCGGGCCGGCCCAGGGCCGCCAGCCCCAGGCCGAGGGGCGTCACCCGGAGGCCGGTTCTGCCGAAATCGCGCAGCTGCATACCCTGAGGGGTATCACACCCGCGCATCTGTCGCCAGTCAGGGCTGAAGCACGCCCGCCACGCCCTGCGGCTTAGAGTCGACTCCGAATGGTTCCCAATCGGCCACCTGTTCCGTCTGTTGTTGTTTTGAACTTCATTTCAGAGGACAACAGGCGAATCCTGCGCTGATCGTTGAGATCGCGCTCTTCCTTGGTGCCGCCTGGCTGATCGTGCTGTCCTCTCTGTTATTTGCCCTGCAGGTCAGGCTTGATGCGCAGGACCCTTTTCTTGACCACTCCAGTGCCGGGGCGCCGGCGTCGGGTTCAACTTCCTCGGCGTGCTGCTGTCTCTGCTCGCCGTCCTGATCAAGGCACCTCACGCAAGAGGGAGCCGGTCCAGGTGGTGGACGCTGCTGGGCCTGCCCACCGTCAGCGTGACGCTGGCTGTTGGGCTGATCCTGATCGCACGGTCTGGCCAGGCCTGCCGAGCCCTCCCCCGAGCCCTTCAAGTCCTGCCACTGCGTGCTAGACCCGGATCACCACCCGCGCGCCGTCCTCTTCCAGATGCACGCTGTCCAGGAAGCGCACCACCCGGGTGGCGTACCCCATCACGACCGTGTGGGTTCGCGCCCCACCGCCAAATCGCCGCACGCCCTCCAGCAGCTCGCCGTTGGTGATGCCGGTGGCGGCGAAGGCCATCTGCCGGCCCGGCGCCAGTTCGTTCGTCTTGTAGACGCGGTGCTCGTCCACGCCCATTTCCACGAAGCGCGCCCGCTGGGCGTCGTCCTCTGCCATGAACCGGCCCTGGATCTCCGCGCCCAGGCACTTCAGGGCCGCCGCACTCAGCACCCCTTCCGGTGCGCCCCCGGACCCCATCAGGGCGTGGACCCCGGTGCCGCGCACCCCCACCGCCAGGCTCGCCACCACGTCGCCGTCGCCGATCAGCTTGACGCGCGCCCCGGCCCCGCGCACCCGCGCGATCAGGTCCTGGTGCCGCTCCCGGTCCAGAATCACCACCAGCAGGTCCTCGACCTTGCGATCCAGGCTCTGGGCGATGGCCGCCAGGTTTGCCTCCACCGGCCAGTCCAGGTGCACCCGGCCGGCGGCGGGCGGCGGCACCACCAGCTTGTCCATGTAACAGTCCGGCGCGTGCATCAGCCCGCCCTTCTCGCTGATGGCAATGACCGCCAGCCCGTTCGGCAGGCCCTTGGCCGTGACCACCGTGCCCTCCACCGGATCCACCGCAATGTCCACCTCGTACCGGCCCTGGCCCAGCGTTTCTCCGATGTACAGCATCGGGGCCTCGTCCATCTCGCCCTCACCGATCACCACGGTGCCCCGGATGTCCAGGCTGTTCAACACGCTCCGCATCGCCTCGGTCCCGGCGGCGTCCACGGCGTTCTTGTCTCCCATGCCCACCAGTCGGCTTGCGGCCAGCGCGGCGGCCTCGGTCACGCGGGCGGTTTCCAGCACCAGCGCATGTTCCAGATCGTTGTTGGTCAGGGCCCGTGTGGTCATACCCTGAACGTAACACGCACAGGGGACACGCGCGCGCTGGGAGCGGTTCCAGATGTGTTCCTGCGTGGCAGACGCGCCGCGCGGGCCTACCGGAACACGCCCAGCCACAGCAGCAGCAGGTACAGCAGCAGCGGAATGGCGATCACCGCCGCCAGCAGCTTGGTCAGCCGCCACAGGTCAGAAAAGAATTCGCGCAGGAACCGCATACCGAGCAGGCTAGCAGAGCCGGCGCGCAGAATATGGCGCCGCCGACCGAAAAGCGCTGCCTGTCTCTTTGCATAAAATTAAGATGACACCTGCCCGGACCACCTGCTGTGGGTAAACTACCCGCATGGCGATCTCCGAACTGGCCGGCAAGCCCGCTCCGCAGCGTATCCTGACGCAGATTCCCCGCCTGCTGTCTCACTACTACGAGATCCGGCCGGACCCGGCCAACCCGCTGCAGCAGGTCGCCTTCGGCACCAGCGGCCACCGGGGCAGCAGCGACGACGGCACCTTCAACGAGCAGCACATCCTGGCCATCACCCAGGCGGTGTGCGAGTACCGCGCAGGGGCCGGGATTCAGGGACCGCTCTACATCGGGGCCGACACCCACGCGCTCTCGGACCCGGCGCTGCTGACCGCGTTGCGGGTGCTGGCCGCCAACGGGGTGCAGGTGCGGCGTAGCAAGAATGGCGAATTCACCCCCACACCGCTGGTCAGCCACGCGATCCTGGAGTACAACCGCCAGGGGCCCGGGCTGGCCGACGGCATCGTGATCACGCCCAGCCACAACCCCCCGCGCGACGGCGGCTTCAAGTACAACCCGCCGTCGGGCGGCCCGGCCGACACCGACGTGACCCGGGGCATTCAGGACCGGGCCAACGCGCTGCTGCGCGCAGGCCTGGAAGGCGTGAAGACGGTGGGCGTGGCCGACGCGATGCAGCACGCCGAGGAGTTCGACTTCATCACCCCCTACGTGGAGCAGCTGCCGCAGGTGGTGAACATTGAGGCCATCCGTGCAGCGGGCGTGAACATCGGCGTGGACCCGCTGGGCGGTTCGTCGCTGCCGGTCTGGGAACGCATCCGCGACGTGCATGGGCTTCAGCTGAACATCGTGAACGAGCGCGTGGACCCAGCCTTCGCCTTCATGAGCGTGGACAAGGACGGCAAGATCCGGATGGACTGCAGCAGTCCCTACGCGATGGCGGGCCTGCTGCGGCTCAAGGACGACTTCGACGTGGCGATCGGCAACGACCCGGACGCCGACCGCCACGGCATCGTGACGCCGGACGGCCTGATGAATCCCAACCACTATCTGGCAGTGTGCATCGACTACCTGTACCAGCACCGGCCCGACTGGCCCGCCGACGCCGGGGTGGGCAAGACGCTGGTGAGCAGCAGCCTGATCGACAGGGTGGCGGCCCGGCTGGGCCGGCGGCTGGTGGAGGTGCCGGTGGGCTTCAAGTACTTCGTGGAGGGACTGCAGCAGGGCACGCTGGGCTTCGGCGGCGAGGAAAGCGCCGGGGCCAGCTTCCTGCGGATGGACGGCACGGCCTGGAGCACCGACAAGGACGGCCTGATCCTGGGGCTGCTGGCCGCCGAGATGACGGCCGTGACCGGTCAGACGCCCGCCCAGCGCTACGCCGCCCTGAAGGCCGAGTTCGGGGAGACCGCCTACAACCGCGCCGACGCCCCGGCCACCCCGGAGCAGAAGGCGAAACTCAGCAAACTCTCGCCAGAGCAGGTGCAGGCCCAGACGCTGGCCGGTGAGCCGATCACCGCCCGGCTGACCCGCGCGCCCGGCAACGACGAGCCGATCGGCGGGCTGAAGGTGCAGACCGAATCGGCGTGGTTCGCGGCGCGGCCCAGCGGCACCGAGGACATCTACAAAATCTATGCCGAGAGCTGGAAGGGCGAGGCGCACCTGGAGGAAGTGATGCGCGAGGCCCGGGACGTGGTGCTGGGGGCGCTGGGTGGCTGAGCATACCCCGGTGGACCGCTCGGAACTGCCGGGCATGGAGTTCGACTGGCTCGCCTGCGATGAGGCGGGCGAACTCGCGCAGATGCTGGCCAGCGGCATCGGGAAGGTGCCGGAGCAGGCGCTTCACAGCGAGGAGATGCTGTTCGCCCTGCACCTGTACCTGGATGAACTGCCCGAAAGAGAACCGCTGAGCATCCCGGACGGCAGCTTCGACACGCTGCTGGCCGCTCCCCAGAAGCGCGGCCTATACGTGTTCGACGCGCTGGAGAGCAGCCAGGACGAGCATGGGCGGGCCGGAACCTACCGGCTGGTGGCCGCGCCGGTCCAGCCGCTGCACCTGGACGAACTGCCGGAGCCGCTGCGCCCCATTGTGGCGCGGCTGCCGGTGCGGTTTGCCGGAGCCGGGTCGGTGGAGGTGCAGGAGGAGCAGCCCTAGACCAGGAGAGGACCGGCCCGCTGACCGTTCAGCCGGGGCTCAGGCCGGTCTCGGTCAGGATGCGCCGCACCGTCTGGTCCAGGGTGCTTGTTGCCGGAATGATCTGCTCGGCCAGGCCCGGCAGCCGGTCCAGGGGGCGATACCACCCCTGCATCTCCGCCGGGGTGAACTCGGCGGCCTGTGGCCGTCCAGCGTGGCGACGTACAGTCTCCTCGAAGGACACGTCGAAGTAATAGAGGTGGGCGCGGTCGCGGTACGTCTGTACCAGCGCCGACAGCATGTCAAGGTAACGTCCGGCATCCAGGATGCCTTCCAGAACAACGTGATAACCGCCGTCCAGCGCCAGCCGCACCGTCTGGTCAATCAGCCGGATATTGAGGGCGCCTGCCACGTCCGGTTCCCGCAGCAGAATGCGCCTCAGGTAATCCTGCTCCACCCAGGCGAGCCCATACCCGACCTCTGCCCGCAGTGCCCGCGCCACCGAACTCTTGCCGGACCCGGAGTTGCCTCGCAATACGATCAGCCGGGAACCGGACACACCGCTTAGCCCACCTCTTTGGGGCCCTTCAGCCCGGTCCGGCCTTCCCGCGCCTCCAGCACGGCCGCCACGTCGGCCGGGGTCACCCCTACCTCCGCCATCGCAAAGAGAGTGTGGAACAGCAGGTCCGCGACCTCGGTGCTGAGCTCGGCCCGGTCGCGGTTCTTGGCGGCCAGCAGCACCTCACCGCTCTCCTCGGCCACCTTCTTCAGCACCCGGTCCAGCCCGCCCGCGTGCAGGCGGGCCACGTAGCTGTTCTCCGGCAAGGTCTGCAGCCGCTCGGTAATGGTGGCGTACACCCGGTCCAGCACGGAGCTCAGCGCGGGTGTACCGCTCCCCTCCTCTGCCTCCAGCAGCGGGCGGTGGAAGCAGCTGTATTCCCCGGTGTGGCAGGCCGGCCCCTGCTGCTCCACCACGTACAGCACGCTGTCCCCGTCGCAGTCCAGCTGCACGGTCACGACCTGCTGGGTGTGGCCGCTGGTCAGGCCCTTGATCCACAGCTCTCCCCGCGAGCGGCTGAAATACGTGCCCTGTCGGGTCTGAATGGTGTGTGCCAGCGCCTCCCGGTTGGCATAGGCCTGCATCAGCACCGCGCCGGTGCGGACGTCCTGAGTGACGACGGCCACCAGCCCGTCCGGGCCGAACTTCACGGCGTCCAGGTCCACGTTCACCGGTCACTCCATTCCGGGCGCACGCCCAGCCCGCGCCGCTTCAGGTCGGCCTTGACCTGCCCCACGGTCAGCTCGCCGAAGTGAAAGACGCTGGCGGCCAGCGCCGCGTCGGCCTCGCCGCTGGTCAGCACCGTATAGAAGTCGTCCAGGCTTCCCGCTCCGCCCGAGGCGATCACCGGCAGGTCCACGGCGCGGCTCACCGCACGGGTGGCCTCCAGGTCAAAGCCGGCCCGCGTCCCGTCGGCGTCCATAATGTTCAGGCAGATCTCGCCGGCCCCCAGCCGCTGTCCTTCCTCTGCCCACGCCAGCAGGTCCAGCCCGGTGTCGGTGCGTCCACCGCCCACGTACACGTTCCAGCCGTCCCCGGCGGCCCGGCGCTTGGCGTCGATGCTGAGCATCACGCACTGGGCACCGTAATGATCGCTGGCTTCCCGGATCAGCTGCGGGGTGCGGACCGCCGCGCTGTTCACGCTGATTTTGTCGGCACCGCTGAGCAGCAGTTGACGAAAGTCTGCGACGCTGTTCACGCCGCCGCCCACCGTCAGCGGCATCATCACCTGTTCGGCCACCTGCGCCGCCACGTCCAGCATCAGCTTGCGGCCTTCATGAGTGGCGGTGATGTCGTAGAACACCAGTTCGTCCGCCTGCTGCTCCTCATAGGCGCGGGCCAGGGTCAGCGGATCGCCGGCGTCGCGGTGGTCTTCGAAGAACCGGACGTTCTTGACCACCCGTCCGTTTTGCACGTCCAGGCAGGGAATAATGCGCTTGGTCAACATGGCCGCAGTCTACCGGCCCGTCCGCTCCCACACCGCCACCCGGTGCACACCCCCATCCCTGTACCGAGTCCACCGAAGCATTGGTCACTTTTCTCAATCGTCACACAAAGGAAGTGTTAAGCTCGCTTTAAGGTTCGAATAAACCACCACCACAAAGGGGATGGTACGCAGTGCATAAACAGGTGCTCCTGGTAGACGACAATCTGAACGACCTGGAACTGGCGCTGGAAGCGCTGGGAGAGGCCGAGGCGGCACCGTGTGTGACTGTTGCCCAGGGCGGAGTCCAGGCCCTTGCCTATCTGCACGCCCAGCGGCAGCAGTCGGCTGAGCCGCTCAGTCTGGTGCTGCTGGACCTCAAGATGCCGCAGATGGACGGTCTGGCGGTGCTGGAAGCGATCCGTCAGGACGAGACCCTGCAGGACATTCCGGTGGTGATGCTCACCACCAGCCGCGACGTGTCTGATATCCGGGCCTGCTACCGCCGCGGGGCCAACGGTTACGTGGTCAAGCCGCTGGACTTCACCAGCTTCACCGAGACCCTGCGCGATACGCTGGCCTTCTGGCTCGGCAAGAACGAGATCCCCGGCCCCCGCGTGGCCTGAGCCGCACCGCAGCAGGAGGCCCCACCTGATTTTCAGGTGGGGCCTTCTGCTACAGCAGCCGCTCGCTCTGGCTGGCGGGGGCCGGACGCCACACCGGAACGCCCCGCGCTTCTAGCGCATCTCGGAGCATGGGAATGTTCTTCAGGGCGTGCCCCTGGGTGGTGTTCTCGAAGTAGATGTACAACTCCTCGGTGTCCTCGGCGACCAGCGCAATCTTCTCGGCCCACTCATCCATTTCGGCGCGGGAGTACAGGTAATCGTGCCGCTCGGAGGCGCTCTGCCCTTCCCACCAGCTGCCCTTGTTGCGGCCGTGCAGACGCAGGTAGGCCACCTCGCCGGTCACGTGCAGCTGCGGCTCCGGCATCCCACCGACCGGCGGATAGTCCGGGCTGACCCAGATCAGCCCGAACTCACCCATGCCTTCTCGGACCTGCGGCTGGTCCCAGCTGCCGTGCCGCAGTTCCACCGCCAGCTCGTGACCGGCGAACCGTTCGGCCAGCATCTGCAGGTAACGGCGGTTCTCGGCCGTCCGGTGAAATGAATAGGGGAACTGGGCCAGATAGGGTCCCATCACGTTCGCTTCCCGCAGCGGCTCCGGGCTCTGCAGCATGCGGTCAAAGTCGCTGTCCTGTGGCGTCCGCTGATGGGTGAACACCTGATGCAGTTTGATGCTGAAGCGCACCCGGCCGCCACTCTTGCGCACCATTCCCTCAAAGGCCTTCAGGCCAGGGATGCCATAGAAGCTGCTGTTCAGCTCGGCCGCATCGAAGGCCTGAGCATAGACCTCCAGGTACTCCGTTTTCCGCGTTCCTTCCGGGTACAGTAGGCCCAGCCAGTCGTCGTTGGAGTACCCACCGGTGCCGATGTAGACCTTCATTCGGTCAGCGTACGCCGGGCACGTCACGACCATGCGGAGCCTTAAGTTATCCACAGGGCTGTGGATAACCTGGGCAGAAGCGGGGTCCAGCAGCACGCCCCCCCCTTTTTGGTGCCGGTCCTGGAACACTGCATCCCTGGGGCCTGCACCGCCGTGGCGCACCCTCAGAGATGAGCACTCCGGCAGGGAAAGTAGCGCTCCGGCGCGCCGACTATGAGGGCCAGGCTGCCGTCCGCACCCCGCACCCAGACAGCGGCCACCGCCCGCGCGCAGGGTCATGCCTTCATGTTCGGGCATGTGCTGAAAGCGTCAGACCCCCCTCCCTACACTGCAGGCGTGACTGCTGCCCCCATGCCGCCTGACGAGGCGGCGCGCCTGATGGCCCTGGCCCGGTACGAGATTCTCGATACCCCTGGCGAGGTCGCGTTCGACCGGATCACCCGGCTGGCCGCACACCTGCTGCGGGCGCCGGTGGCCGCCATCAATTTCGTGGACCAGTTCCGGCAGTGGGGCAAGTCGACCGTGGGACTGGGCAGTTCCACGGCCCCGCGGCACGACTCATTCTGCGCCTGGACCATTCTGCAGTCCGGCCCAATGGTCATCGAGAACGCCCACACTGATCCGCGCTTCGCCCACAATCCGATGGTGACGGGTGACCCGCATGTCCACATGTATGCTGGCGCGCCGCTGCGCACCCCCAGCGGCCACCACGTAGGCACCCTCTGCGTCACCGACAGCGGTCCGCACATCCTCACGGCCGCCGATCTGCAGGCGCTGCAGGATCTGGCCGATCTGGTGGTCAGCGAGCTGGAACTGCGGGTGAGCACGCTGCATCTGCAGCGTGAGCTGGGCGCGCAGGAGCAGATCAACCAGGAGTTGCGCCGCACGCTGGCGCACGCCCAGGTGCTGGACGGCATCACCAGCCTGTTCGACCTGGACCTAAGCCCGGAAGATGTCACGCTGGCGTCCGCGAGCCTGCTGGGCGAGGCGATGGCCACCGACTACACCGGCCTGATCACCTTCCAGGGAGAAACACTCTCGATTCAGGCCGGCTACTCGCATCCGCGCGCACCGGTGCTTGACCTGGACGCGTCGAGTCAGACGCCGCTGTGGCCGGGCGGCGTGACCCACAGCCTGCGGACGTCCACAGCCCCGAGCTATCTGGACGATTACCTGGCCCACCCGAGTGCCCTGCCCTGGGCAGTGGCCGCGGGTGTCCGCCAGCTGGCCTGGCTGCCACTGGGCGTCCGTGGCGACACCACCTTCCTGCTGATGGCCGTGCGCCTTCAGGACCATCCGGTGCCGCGCTGGCGCAGCAGTGACCGGGCCCTCTTGGAGGCGGCCGGCCGCAGCGTGCGCAGCGCGCTGGACCGCCGAGCGCTGATGGAAGTCGCCATGGATCAGGCGCGGCAGGACGCCCTGACCAGCGTGCTGAACCGCCGGGCCTTCGACGAGGATCTGGCCGCCTGGGACGCGGAGGGCCGCGCCTATACCCTGGCGGTGCTGGACCTGGACGGCATGAAAGCGGTCAACGACCAGGAGGGCCACGCGCAGGGCGACAAAATCCTGCGGGTGTTTGCCAGCGTGCTGCGGTCCGGAGAGCTGGACCAGGGCCGGATCTACCGGGTGGGCGGCGATGAGTTCACGCTGCTGCTGCCCGGTCCCTGGTCGGAAGATGAGGTGCTGGAGGTGGTGGAGACGGCTGTTCTGGCGGCCCAGCAGGTGAGTGTGCTGCGGGTGGGCGTGAGCGTGGGGGTGGCCAAGGCGGAAGGCCAGCCGGCAGCAGCGCTGCTGGCCCTGGCGGACGCCCGGATGTATCAGGCGAAGCGCCGCCGCAAAGCCGCCCGCGAGCAGGCGCTGGAAGCCACCATGTGAATGAAAAGAGAGGGGCCAGCGTATGATCGCCGGCCCCTCTCTTCCCCTGCACCTAATCGCCGTTCATGGACGGGACGGCCTCGCCGGGTTCCACATGGCGGCTGCTCTTGTCCCAGGTCCGGCGACCTGAAAAGTGGTTCCAGTACGCCAGAGGCAGGCTCAGCAGCAGCGCGAAGCCATACACCGGCAGGCTCACCAGGGTAAAGAGCACCTGCCCGGTGTTCAGACGGTGCTCGCGCTGGTACCGCGCCACCCATTGCAGCTGCAGCACCACGTTCACGCCTGTGATCAGGGCACTGACCAGCGGGTCCAGAATCAGGCCGTGCGCGCCGAAGGCCCAGCGGAACGGCTGCGTCAGCAGGGACAGCACGATCACTGCGTTGAGCCACGGCCCCAGGATGAAATACGACAGGTCCAGCCGGGCCAGCCACGGCATGCCCGCCGACCACAGCCGCGGCAGGTAGCCCAGGCACTGCATCGCGCCCTGGGTCCAGCGGGCCCGCTGGCGGATGAAGCGCCGCAGGTCCGGGAGGCCCTGCTGGGTGACGGCCGAGTCCAGAAAGATCATCCGGTGGTCGGGCGCGGCCAGCCGCATTTCCACGCCGCTGGCGAAGTCCTCCAGCAGACAGTCGGGCCAGGCGAGCCGGCCCTGGCGGAACTGCTCGTGGACATACGAGGCGCGCATGAACTGCCCGTTGCCGAACAGGCCCACCGAGTGCCAGCGCTGACGCAGGTGCTGCAGGTGGCGGATGATGAAGAATTCCATGTCCTGCTGCTGCTCCAGCATCCGGCCCGAGAGGGTCCGGGGGGCCAGGGACAGCACCGACGGACGAATCCGCACCCGCGCCTGCGCGCCCATCACCCGCCCGTCCGCGAAGGCCGAGCTCGCCTCGCCCAGCAGCTCCGGAGTGATGCGGCCGTCGGCATCCACGATCACGAAAATTTCGCGGGTCAGGTCCGCGCCGTCTATCCGCAGCCGGTTCAGCAGCTGCTGGACCGCCCAGTTCAGCGCCAGTCCCTTGCCCTGCCGCGCCTGCGGCAGGGTGCGGCGCAGCAGGCTAACGCCGCTGTCCTGCGCCGCCAGCGCCTGAACCACGCGGCCTGTGTCGTCATCGCTGGCGTCGTCCACCACGACCACCTGAGCCTCGGGGGCGAGCGCGCGGAGGGTCTCGACCGTCGCCCCGATCACCAGGCCTTCGTTCAGCGCCGGGATCACGAAGGTGAACTTCAGGGCCGCCGGGGCAGGAAAACGGAGGCGCCGGGCGGGCAACACCGCCGCGAGCCCCATCTGCACGAAGTACAGGACCAGCAGGATCAGACCAGCCAGATCGAGGAGAGTCAGGAAGAACCGGAAGGCATCAGTCAAGGTTGGCTCCGCGCTGCTTGCCGCGCGTTCCCACTATGCACCAGCCTGTCCACGCTGCAAAGGGGGCAATCCTGAACCGATCTGAGAATCCGGCATGACGGGCGGATCACCCGGACGGTCTGCAGCTGAAGTGAGGCCGGGGCGGAGCCACGGTGAAGGCGGCCTCGCCGGACACAGTGGAGTACGACCCCTGCGGCTCCTTTCAGCGGGAGGCCGCTCTGAGGCGTTCGGTCAGGGTGCGCAGGGCGGCGCGCGCATCGGCGAGCGGGGTGGCCGGGTCGCGCCGGGCCTGCACGGCACGGTCCACCTCATCCAGACGGGCGATGAACGTGGCCGTCTGATCCGGGTAGAGCTGCTGGAGGCTGGCGTCGTTCAGCACGGCGGTGCGGGCCGTCTGGGCCGCCCGCAGGCTGGCGGCCCGGCTTTCGGCGTTGCCCTGGGCCGCGCGGGTGCCCTCCAGGCCGGCGATGTCCAGCGCCCCCGACGCGGCCAGCAGGTGGGCGCTGGCCGGGGCCAGCGCTGCGGCGAGCGTCGCCTTCGGGGCGCTCAGGCGGCCTGCCGTGAAGCCCAGCAGCAGGGTGAGCAGCGGCAGCAACAGGGCCGCCCAGAGCGGCAGGGTCCGGCGTTGGCGGGCATATAGCATTCAGGTCTCCTGATCGATCAGGACCGCGATCTCGCGCTCCAGACGGACATTCTCTCTTAACGTCTCCAGCAGCACCCGCCGGTCGTGCAGGTGCGCGTAATCGCGCAGCCGGGAGGGGGTGAGTGCGGCCACGTGCGGCGCGGGTCCCGGGCCCAGGGCCGCCTCCAGCTGCTCCAGCACCGCCTGCGGTGAGCCCAGCAACACCCTGGCGCTGTGCAGCCGGAGCAGCGGCACGCCGCGCGCGTCCAGCACCACGGCCGGATGCTGCACGGTGCGGCGCAGAAAGTGACGCACCTGAAGCTGGGCGGTGTACAGGCTGTGCCGCCCGCCCTGGAAGACCCGGCGGGTGGCGTCGCCCAGCAGGGCGCGGGCCTGCTGGTGCAGCTCGTCCTCGGCCAGGGTGCGCGTCTGCGCGCTCAGCGGGTGGGCGCCCACCGCCACTGCCCTGAGCCGCCCCACCTCCGCGTCGAAGCTCAGGTCCACCCGCACGGTGGCCGGGTCTGCGCCGAGCCGCACGGCCTCGTCGCCCACCTCACGCTCCAGCAGGTCGGCGATGGTGGGGTCCTGACGGGTCACGGTCCGTTCGCGCTCCACTCGGATCACGGCGCGGGCCGCCCCGATCGAGCTGATGATGTCGGCGTGCTCCAGCACATGAAACGGCACGCCGAGCCGCCGGGCCACCACCGGCCCGAGCACCCGCGCCGCGCCGCCGCCGCCGTACAGCGGTGCGCCGCGCAGCTGCTGGTCGCGCATCAGGTCCGCCACCAGCGGCACGATCTTCTCGGCGCTGGCCTCCAGCACCGCCTGCGCGGCCCGGTCGGCGTCGGCGCCGAGCCGCTCGCCCAGCAGCCGCATCGCGAGGCGGGCGCTGTCCGGCTGCAGCTGTGCCCGATCGTCCGCCTGGACCGCGCCGAGCGCCCCGGCCGCGCAGGTCGGCGTGACCGCGTAGCGCGCCCCGTCCGGCGTCTGCAGGGCGATATACGCGCCGCTCTGCCCCGCCGGGGCCGGCAGCTCGATCAGGCGGGCCCCGTGCAGCTGCCCGGGAGGGGCAAAACTGGCATACGGCAGACCCGCAATGTGGGCGCTGCGCGGGCCGACCTCCTGAATGCGCCGGCCCTGCACCCGCACCAGGCTGCCGCCGGCCACCCCGGCAATCCGGATGTCGGCGGCCCGCAGTCCGGTGGGCACGTCCAGCACCGTCATGTACTTCAGCACCGGCTGCCCGTCCCGGATGGCGCCCACATTGGTGCTGGTGCCGCCCACCTCAAAGAACACCCCATCCATGATGCCGCGCGTGACCAGCGCCCCGCTGAGCGAGGCCGCCGGGCCGCTGACCACCGTGTGCAGCGGCATCTCCTCAAAGGCCTTCAGGCTGGCCGCGCCGCCGTCACCCCGGATGATCAGCAGCGGCACCCCCGGCAGGCGGGCCGACACCGCCTCGCGCACGTGGGCGGCGGTCCGGAGCATGGTCGGGAGGATGCTGGCGTTCACGGCCGCGCTGA
The DNA here is from genome assembly GCF_040256395.1 of Deinococcus sonorensis KR-87. Taxonomy (NCBI): domain Bacteria; kingdom Thermotogati; phylum Deinococcota; class Deinococci; order Deinococcales; family Deinococcaceae; genus Deinococcus; species Deinococcus sonorensis. Next base: position 139,161 of record NZ_CP158299.1, read on the forward strand.
GCGTCCGCAGTTCCAGGCCGTACGCGCCGCTCAGGTCACTCCCCTGGCTGACCGGCCAGCCCCGGCTGCGGGCCAGCCGGGCTGCCTGCCGTTCGAAGGTGGGGTCGTCCACCCCAAACGCCTGCGACACCGCCAGCGCCTGCACGCCCCGCTGGGTGAACACCTCCAGCGCGGCCAGCACCCGGGCGTCGAAGTCCGGAGCGTCGGTGGCCACGAAGGCCCACTCGCCCGGCAGCGCGGCAGGCAGCCGGGTGAGCGGCCGGACCCGGCGTTCGTCCCGCGCCTCGGCCAGCGCCAGCACCCCTACCCGCGCCACGTCGCCCTCCAGCAGGGCATTGGTCGCCTGGGTGGTGCTGTGCGCCACCAGCGTGACGGTGGCGTGTGGGGGCAGCGCGCCCAGCACCGCCTCCAGGGCCTGTAGCACCCCTTCGGCGACGCCTCGCTCGGCAGTGTGGGTGGTGGGCACGTGCGCCACTGCCAGCAGTTCCCCCGACGGCGCAACGGCGACCCCCTTGGTGAAGGTGCCGCCCACGTCGATACCGATGCGCGTCAGGACCGGTTCGGTCAAGCCCGCACCCCTGAATGCGGGCGGGTGCGGGCCCGCACCATCAGCCAGCCGGCCAGATACACCAGCAGCAGGAGCAGCTGCGCGACCAGGGTCTCCACGGTGGGGTGCAGGCCGGTCAGGGCGCTGACGTTGGGGTTGATGGGCGGCAGCACCCCGTAGAGGTTGGTGACCGGCAGCCACCCGGCCTCCTGGAAGGCGCGCACCCCGTTGCCGATAAAGGCCACCGCGAACGCCGCCGTGACGCCCACCAGCAGCGGAAACAGCCGCGCCGTCGGCAGGCGACGCCCGAAGCGGAACAGCAGGGCGAAGACGGCACAGAGGGCCAGCACCGCCACCCCCAGCCCCAAATACATGTAGTTCAGCACCGGGCCGCTGGCCACCGCCAGCGCCTGATAGAACAGCACCGTCTCCAGCCCTTCCCGGTAGATGCTGGTGAAGGTGGCCAGTCCGATGGCGGTGAGGCTGCCGCTCTGCACAGCCCGGCCCAGCCGCGCTCGCATGAATTCTGCGCTGCGCTTGCGGTCACCCTGCTGCAGCAGCCAGAACGACAGGCTGAACAGCACCGCCACCGCAATCAGGCTGGTGACCGCGCTCAGCAGTTCCTGCGAGACTGGGGCCAGCCGGATCAGGTAGGTGGCCACCACCCAGGTGAGTGCGGTGGCCAGCGCGGCCGCAGCGGCACCCCACCACACCCCCGCACGCAGGCGACCGTTGCGGCTGGACGCCAGGTAGGCCAGGATCGCAGCGATCAGCAGCGCCGCCTCCAGCCCCTCACGGAATAGGATGGTGAAGCCGCCGGTGGCCGCCAGGGCGGGCGCCAGCACCCCGGTACCGCTGACGATCGCCTCGGCGGTCCGCAGGCTCCCCCCGATGTCGCCGGCGATGCGCTGCAGGTCGGTGAGCGGCGCTCCGGCCTGCATGCCGTTGCGCAGATCGGCGAAGCGGTACTCCATCTCCAGGATCAGGTCCGGATTCAGCACTCGCAGCGGCGGCTCAGCGTACTCGAAGTGATCCAGGTAGGCGCTGCGGGCGGTGCGGAAGGCAGCCTCGCGGTCGCCGCGCGCGTACTCCCGCAGCGACGTGCTGACCAGCTCCTGGGCGGTCCGCAGCTGAGCGGGCACGTCCACTGGGGCCGGTGCTGCGTGGCCGCTCCCGAACAGCGTCAGCACCAGCAGCGTCAGGATCAGCGGCAGGCGGCGCATGTCAGTCGAGCAGCGCCCGGGCTTTGACCAGCTCGGCGCGGGCGGCGTCCACGGCAGCGTTGAAGGCCGAGCTGCTGACCTTGCTGCGGATCAGCCCACGCAGGGTGTCGCGCAGCGTGACCTCCAGCCGGCCTTCCAGCGCCGCATCCTTGCGGCCCAGCGGCGCTTCCAGCTGCTCGTAGTGGTCCAGATACGCGCTGATCACGGCCTCGTTCGCGTCGTCGGCCATGCCGGAGGCGTAGTGTCCCTTGGCCTTCTGCAACAGCGCCTCAATCTGATCGAATTCGGCCTGCGGGCCGGTGCTGGCCTGCGGCAGCGCGTCACCGCTGATCTCCGCCAGTTCGGTCTGCGCCCGCCGGATCTGGGTGGCCAGGGCACTCGCCTCGCCCTTGCGCAGAATGACGGCGCGGGCCGCCTGCAGCGCGGTGGCGGTCTGCCCACCCTGATCGGCGGGCAGGCGGGCCGAGTTGCTGCTCAGCCAGCGCTGGGCACGTGCCAGATACGTCTGGGCGTCCTGGTACTCGTTGAGGTTGATGACCTTGCCCTGCTCCACACCTTCCTCGTACTCGCTCTGGGCGCTGCCCGCGACCCGGCTGATCACCCGCGCGATGAACTTCGGATCGGTGCGCGTGACCGCCGGCACCAGCGCCTGAGCCTGCTGAGTGTGGGCCTCGAAGGTCTTGAGCGCCGACTGGAACTGGGTCGTGTTGGGAACCGCCGCATGCAGCAGCGTGTTGAGGCGGGTGTAATCAGCCTGGAACTGCGTCCGCAGCGCAGGGGTCAGGTCCGCCTTGATCAGGTCATACAGTTCGTTGGCCGGGTGGGTGGCGTGCTTGCGGGCCGAGTCCAGGTTGCGCGCCTGAAGGCTCATCACGCTGGCGTCATAGTGCCCGAGCATCTGCGCCAGGGTGGCGCTGAACTTCACGGCATCGGCCGGAGCGGCGTGTGCGACGCCGCTGAGCAACAGAAGAGTCAGGAGGGCAGGACGGTTCACGCCAAGAAGATAGCCGACCTAACCTACAAAGGCAAGTGGTTTACTCAGGATTAGGAGGCCGTCAGGCTCGGATCATCCGTATTCTTGATGGGTGAGGAAGCCAGGGCTCCGGTTAGCCATGTCCTGCGCAGCACTTCAGCAGATTCTGGCCCTCAACTCATGGATCAAGCATTGTCATAAGCAATTCTCCATGAGCCCGAGCACAAGTAAGAACGCATAACATCTCGCGCCGGGTCGCCCGTAGTCTGTTGGGCAGGAGGAACCATGAAACCATCCAACCTGCTGTACCTGGCCGGATTCGCCTCGATTATCTTTTCTGCTGTGAACTACATCGAAGGTAAGACTTCCCGCGGTGACGATAAGCAACATGACGGCAACTTCATCGGCCACTGGGCACCCACGTTCTTTATCCTGGGCAAGATTGCGGAAGACCGCGAAAACCAGGCGAATTCGTCTCTCTCCAACAGCTAAGACAATCAGTTCCGACGGGCCTGAAGCATGCTTCAGGCCCATTTGTTTTTAAATTTGAGGTATGTTTCGTTGCTCATTCGAAGGAGTTGCGTTCCACAAGAGCAAACACGACAGACCAGACCTCTGACCTTCAATACCCCACCACAGGAAATCCTTCAATCCAGCGATTTTGCTGTCTTGCCCTGCAGAATCCGCCATGATGGGGCATGGTCAGCCGAGCTGAACGCCAGATCCTCGAACACCTCCGTGATGGTCGGCAGCGGGCCTACCCGCTGAGCCAGCTGCTTCCTCTGGAAGAGCGCGGATATATCGAACGCGCGACTGCTCAACCCAGGCCGCTGCCGTGGGCCTGGACCGACATTTCTTATCTCTATAGGCTGACCAAGAGCGGCCAGGATCTTATCGATCCCTTTAACCCCTGAGCTGATCCGGTGAGCAAAGAGCCTCCAGAGCGAATTAGCCGCACTTCAGCCCACCTGTGGGAAGCCCCCATGAAGCTGTCTTCACGAAAAGCAAGTACCACTGTGAGAACGTCTTAACCAGCCATTGGCTGGGGCTCATGGTGGCGCCCGGCCGGCCACCTAGCCTGGGGTATGACAAATTCTGCCCCTACCTTAGAGGTAATTGCGCTCATGCAGGGCACCACCGCGACGTGGCGCGCTTCCATTCGCACGAATTTGATCATGCCCGGCGCCGGCATCGGCCAGCAGGTCACGCTGGCGGATCAGGAGGGTTATTTCGTGATCGTCAAGACGGGCGTCAATACCCGGGGGCGCTGGGTGGAACTGATGCCCGCGTCGGCGCAGACCAGCGGCGTCCATTGATCGAGCTGCCCCATCTGTCGGTTCAGGTCAGCCTGGAGCACTGTGCACCTCCATATGCCCTGATCCTGTTGCGAGAGACGGATCTGAGCGCGGCCGATCAGCAGATACTGCGTGACGTGTGCAGCACCCGTCCGGTGCCGCTGGTGCGTGTCCACACCGAAGTGGGCCTCTGGATCTTTGTGGTCCGTGCCGAATCCCTGCCCGACGGGCGACATTATCGCCTGCTGTCGGCCTGTCCGGCCCTGAAACCCAACCAGACGTCTGACCCAACACAAACGCATCACTGACCACTCGCCACATGGGCAGGCGGGAAACGTCGTCAACCTCAACCACCCGGGCCACCGCCCCCCTTCAGATGAATGAATTCCCGTGGGCGCCGCCCGGGGTTGCAGTGCCATGATTGCCGTCATGGGCGATGTTCTGAGCTCTCTGATTCTGGGTGCCGTGTTGTGTGCGCTGGGCATGCTGATGTGGCGTGCCCTGCGCGCAGGTCTGGTGCCGTCCCTGCGGGCGGGCCGGACCACCGTCACGCCGCCCCCTGTGGTGCAGCCCAGCAGCGCGCCGACCCGCCTGCCGGTGATGGCCCGGCGCTACCTGCTCAACCGCAGCGAGCAGCACTGTTACCGGGTGCTGCGCGCGGCCCTGGAAGGCACGGCCTATCAGGTGTTCCCACGGGTGCGGCTCAACGATGTGTTTACCATCACGGCGGCGGGCACCGAGCAGTACAGCACCCTGGGTCGCCTGCGCGACAAGCGGGTGGATTTCCTGATCGTGGAGGGAGACGACCTGCGGCCGGTGCTGGGCATTGAGCTGGAGGATTCCGAGCTGCGCCACGGCATGCTGCGCGACGCGGTGCGCGAGCTGGCCTTCGCCTGTGGGCGGCTGCCGCTGCTGACGCTGGACGTGCAGGAGCTGGACGACGCCGACAGCGTGCGGGAACCGCTCAGCCAGCACCTCTGGGAACTGTCAGGACCGTAACGGCCAATTGGGCCTTAAGAAACAATCCGGTCAGAGTTCTGAAAGGCTGGACTCGGTACAGTTTCAGTACCCCGCGACCAACCTGTTCTGCATCGTCCCCATCGCGGGGTTCTGTTCTTCTATCTCGGCCGCGTCGGTGACGGGCGCTAGACCGTCGTTGTCCGGCGCCGGTTCTCCGTCCGGATGCGGGTGCTGCAGGTGGGCCAGTCCCTCCTGCAGCACCCGGATCTGTTCCAGGTTGGCCTGATCATGCGCGTCCACACTGCATCCTGACACACGGCAGCGCTCAGGCCAGCTGCAGATGTGGCCCAGGCCACTCAGTCGCGGCTGGCCTGCACCTCGGGCGGCACCGTCACGTCGAAGAGCGCCTGCACAAATTCGCGGCTGTCGAACGGCTGCAGGTCGTCCGGCCCCTCCCCCACCCCGATGAACTTGATCGGCACGCCCAGCTCCCGCACGATCGGCACCACGATGCCGCCCTTGGCCGTGCCGTCCAGCTTGGTCACCACCACGCCGGTCAGCGGGATGGACTCGTTGAACTTCTTGGCCTGCTGCAGCCCGTTCTGGCCGGTCACGGCGTCCAGCACCAGCCACACCTCGGCCGGCTCGCCCGGGTCGGCCTTGTCGATGACCCGGCGCACCTTCTTGAGCTCCTCCATCAGGTTGTGCTTGTTGTGCAGCCGCCCCGCCGTGTCCACGAACAGCAGATCAAACCCGCGTGCCCGGCGCACCGTGGCGCCGTCGAAGGCCACCGCTGCCGGGTCGCCGCCGTCCGGCCCCTGGATCACCGGGATCTCCAGGCGCTCGCCCCACACGCCCAGCTGCGCGCCCGCCGCTGCACGGAAGGTGTCGCCAGCGGCGAACATCACGCGCTGGCCGCGGGTGGCGTAGTATCGGCCCAGTTTGGCGATGGTGGTGGTCTTGCCGACACCGTTCACTCCAATCACCATCACGACCTTGCCCTTCAGCTCTACCCCGACGCGCCGGGCGTCCGGCGTGAAGCCCAGCTTGCGGAACTGCGCGCGGCGGGCGTCCGGCTCCAGCTGCAGGGTCATCGCTTCCATCAGCGCCTCCTGCAGGTTGGGCTTGCTGCTGTTGCGGATGTCCTGCAGGATTTCCTCGGTGGCCTCGCGGCCCACGTCGGCTGCGATCAGCGCGTACTCCAGGTCCTCCATCGTTTCCAGGCGGGTGGTGAACACGTCCTTCAGGTCGGTGCCGAGCAGGCCCACCGAGTCGTTCAGCTGTTTGCGGGTCTTGCTGAGCCCCTCTTTGAGGCGGTCTAACCATGACATACGCTGAGCATACAGGGGGCGGCCCGGCAGGAAGGCAGATCATCTCGCCATCACCTGCCCCCGGTACAACAAGGAGAGATGATGCGCCCTGCCCTGCTGCTGTGTGCCCTGAGCCTGACGCTGGCCGCCGCCCAGCCTGCCCCAGCCGGACCGGCCCTGCCGCAGGGCGTGGTGTGGACGCTGCAGAGCCTGACCGAGGGCGGCATCACCACCACGCTGAGCGGCCCCCGCCTGACCCTGCGCTTCGACGGCCAGACGGCCAGCGGCGTCACCACCTGCACGCTCTATCACGCCGACTATGTGGCGCGCGCCGAGGTGCTGCGCTTCGGCCGGCTGGTCACCACCCGGCGCGCCTGCCTGGACCCGCGTGACGGGCTGGATTATCAGGTCCTGAACCTGCTCGGCCTCACCGGCCGCTACCAGCTGAGCGGCGGCGGCGCCACCCTGACGCTCCTGTCGGGCCGGGACAACCGGCTGGTGTTCGCCCAGGCGGGCGCGCGGCCGGGCCTGGCGCTGGAGGGCGCGCGCTGGACCCTGCTGGGCAGCGGGCTGGCCCCGGTGTACTTCACCTTCACCCAGGGCCGCCTGAGCGGCTCGGATGGGTGCAACAGCTTCAGCGGCCCGGCCCGCCTGAGCGGGGCCACCCTGCAGTTCAGCGGGCCGGTGGCCAGCACCCGGCGGGCCTGCCCGGGCGATCAGGCCGCGTCCACCCTGCCCCGGCTGCTGGAACAGGGCCTGCAGGTGCAGCTGGACCCGGCGGGCCAGACCCTGACGCTCCAGGGTGGAAGCGTGCCGCTGACCTTTCAGCGCGGCACGCCCTGAACTCCACCGCTCAGCCGGCCGGCTGAAGGGCGCGGTCGAGGCGGTCGAGCACCCGCGCCTGACCCAGCGCCTCCAGCAGCTCGAACAGGCCAGGGCTCTCGCTGGTGCCGGCCACCGCCGCCCGCAGCGGCTGCATCAGCTTGCCCGGCTTGACGCCTAGCTCCTGGGCCAGCGCGCGGAGGGCCACATCGGTGGTGTCATGGCGGAAGTCCGGGAGCCCGGCCAGCCGCTCGCGGGCGGCGCGCAGCAGGTCCTGCCCTTCTGCGATGAGCGTGGCGGCCTTGTCGGTGACCGGATAGTCCTCGCTCCAGAAGTAGGGCGTCTTGGCCAGAAACTCACCCAGCAGTTCGATGCGCGGGGTCAGCATCACCACCACCTGGGCGAAGTAGTCGTCGTTGGGGGCGGTGAAGCCGCGCTCCGACAGGTAGCTGTACAGCCGCTCGCGCACCTGCTCGGGCGTCAGCACCTCGCGCAGGTACTTGCCGTTCAGCCACTTGAGCTTCTCCAGATCGAAGACCGAGCCGCCCAGGCTCACCCGGTCCCAGGAAAAGTGCTCGATCATGTCCTGCACGCTGAAGATCTCGCGCGGCTCGCCGGTCTCGGGGTCCGGCGGCATGGTCCAGCCCATCATGCCCAGGTAGTTCAGCAGCGCCTCCCGGATCACGCCCATCTCGATGTAACTGGCGGCCGAAGCGTCGCCCCGACGCTTGCTGAGCTTCTTGCCGCCGGTACCGAGCAGCCAGGGGGTGTGAATCCACTCCGGCTGCTCCCAGCCGAACGCCTGCAGGATCTGAATATGGATGGGCGTGCTGGTGAGCCACTCCTCGGCGCGGATCACGTGGGTCACGCCCATCAGGTGATCGTCGGCCATGGCCGCCAGGTGGTAGGTGGGGAAGCCGTCGGCCTTGAGCAGCACCTTGTCGTCCAGCTCGCTGTTCTGGAACACCACGTCGCCGCGCAGCCGGTCGCGCACCACCGTCTCACCGGTCAGCGGCACCTTCAGACGGATCACGAACGGCTCGCCCGCCGCCGCACGGCGGTCGCTCTCCTCCCGGCTCAGCTCGCGGTCGCGGCGGTCGTAGCCGCGGTAGCTCTCGCCACTCGCCTCGGCCGCCTTGCGCCGGGCCTCCAGCTCCTCGCTGGTGTCGAAGGCCCGGTAGGCCTTGCCCTCATCCAGCAGCTGCTGGGCGAGCTGCTGATGGAGGCCCGCCCGCTGCGACTGGGTGTAGGGCCCCCGGTCGTCCTCGTGGCGCGGGCTGGCGTCGGGCGTCAGGCCAATCCAGTCGAGCATGTTCAGGATCTTGTCCTCGGACGCGGCGCTGTACCGGGTGCGATCGGTGTCCTCGATCCGGACGATGAACTTTCCTGCGTGCTGGCGGGCGTACACGTAGTTGAAGAGCGCCTGATAGGCGGTGCCGACATGCGGGTCGCCGGTGGGGCTGGGCGCGATGCGGGTGGTCACGGGAGCTGTCATCGTTTCAGGATAGCGAAAGCAGGCCGGGGCGCTTCGCCCCCTGGACGGCTGGTACACTGGACTCAGGATGACGGCGAAACGGGCGGTGCTGGTGCTGGGCGTGCTGCTGGCGGCGTGTGGCCGGACCGGGGTGCCGGCCGCAGCGCCGGACATCAGCGGCACGTACCTGGGGCAGGTGGTGTCGTCGGACGGCGAGCAGGCGGCCCTGCAGGTGCGGCTGCAGAGTCAGGGCCAGCAGGTGTCGGCCCAGGTCCGCAGCCTGGCCACCGGACAGGTGCTGACCCTGCACGGCCTGAACACCCCCGGCAGCCCCGCCACCGTGCAGTTGTGGGCCGCCAGCGGCAGCGGCGGACGCTGCACCCCGGACCTGAGCGAGCGCTACAGCGTCCGCCTGACCTTTCAACAGGATGGCCGCAGCGCCACGGGCCACGTCACGCATGAACAGTGCAACCCCGTCACCCGGCAGCTGCAGCCGGTGGACGACGGCTCCGGCACGCTGCAGCTGAGGCAGCCGTGAGCCGCGCCGCCCGGACCCGCCTGAGCGCCGAAGAGCTGGCCGACCAGCTGCCGGACGGCTGGAGCGGCGACACCAGCAGCGTGACGCTGGAATTTCAGTTTCCCAGCTATCAGGCCGGCGTGGCCTTTGCCGTGCGGGTGGCGACCCAGGCTGAGGCCAGCGACCATCACCCGGACCTGCTGATCGGCTACCGGCGGGTGCAGGTCCGCTACAGCACCCACGACGCGGGCGGCGTCACGGCCCTGGACCTGCGGGAGGCCAGCGCGGTCAACGGACTGTTCTGACGCTTCTCTGGGCGCCAGATGACAATTCCTGTAGCGCTCGCTCAGGGCGCAGCGGTGGAGCGATACGCTAGGGTAGGCCCAGTGTCGAACGAGCCCCTTCTGAAGCCCGCGCCGGTCCCGGTGCAGCGGCCCGCCCTGAGCGTTCCGGTGCAGCCGGTCCCGTCGGATGTCCTGAACGAATACCAGATCAGCCTGACCGTGCGCGAAGCCGAGCTGGACGAGCTGGGCCACGTCAACAACGTGGTGTACCTGCGCTGGATTGAGGATGTGGCCCGCGCCCACGCCGAGGCGGTGGGCGCCGGCTTTGAGGAGATGGTGCGGCTGGGCACGGTGGCGGTGGTGCGCAAGCACACCATCCACTACCATCGCCCGGCCCGGCTGGACGAGGACATCAATATCCACACCTGCATCAGCGGGGCCACCGGGCTGCGGGCCATCCGCACCAACCGCATCACCCACGCCGATACCGGCGACCTGGTGGTGGACGGTCAAACCGAGTGGGTCTGGGTGGACCCGGACAGCGGCCGGCCCAAGCGCCCCACCGCGGAGCTGCTGTCCAAATTCGGCTTTTAAAGGCTCAGGTGACGGCCCCCGCCACCCGCTGATGCTGCAGGTGCCCGCCGCTGTCCAGCAGCCCGCGCAGCACCTGCACCAGCGTCTCCAGCTCCTCGGGGCGGGTATAGAGCGCCACCGGGGCCAGCCGCAGCACGTCCGGCTCCCGGTAGTCCGGCACGATCTGACGCGCCCGCAGCGCCAGCGACAGGGCGTGCGCCTCCGGGTGCGCGAACGAGACGTGGCCGCCGCGCCGGGCGTGCTCGCGGGGGGTCACCAGCTGCAACTCCGGCAGGTGCTCATCGGCCAGCCGGATCAAGAGGTCGGTGAGCTGGAGGCTCCGCTCGCGCACCGCCGTCATCTCCAGGTCCTCGAACACCGACAGGGCCCCCTCCAGCGCCGCCAGACTCAGGATCGGCGGGGTGCCCATCTGGTAGGCGGCCGCGCCGGATGCCTTGAGGTAGCCGGGCGCCATCTCGAACTGGCTGCCCTTGTCGTTGCCCCACCAGCCGGGCAATGCCGGGGTCAGGTGGTGGTGCCGCCGGTGCAGGTACAGGCCACCCGGCGCGCCAGGACCGGCGTTCACGTACTTGTAGTGGCACCACACCGCGAAGTCCGCGCCGTGCTCGTGGAAGGCGTGCGGCAGCGCCCCGATGGTGTGGGCTGCGTCCCAGCCGATCAGGGCGCCCGCCCGCTGCGCCGCGGCGGTGAGGCCCGCCACGTCCAGCAGCTGTCCGCTGCGGTACAGCACGGTGGGCAGCAGCACCAGCGCCACCTCATCCGTGAAGGCCGCCTGCAGGTCATCATCGTGCAGGGTGTGGCCGTCACGGCTGGGAATCAGGCGCAGCTCGCCGCCCCCGCGCTCGGCCCAGGCGGCCAGCGCGTACAGGTCGGTGGGAAAGTCCAGCGCCGTGGCCACGATGTGCCGCCGCCGGCCTTCCGGGCGGTACAGGGTGCCCACCAGCGCGTGCAGGTTGCTGGTGATGCTGCCGGTGGCGATCACCTCGTCCGGGTGCGCCCCCACCAGCCGGGCGATGGCGGGCGACAGCCGCTCGGCCAGCCCGAACCAGTCGTCCCAGCCGAGCGCGGCCTGCTCCCCCCACTCGGCCAGCCGCTGCTGCACCCGCGCGTGGGCGGCGTGTGGCTGGAGCCCCAGGCTGTTGCCGTCCAGGTAGATGCCGGGCGGCACCGCGAACGCCTCGCGCCTCACGGCCGGGCGTCCATCAGCACGGCGCGGGCCGGCGCTCCGTCCACCCCGCCCAGCGGCAGCGGCAGGCACACCAGAGTGTAGTGGCCCGGCGCCGCCGCCGAGAGGTTCAGGCCCTCCAGGATGTACACGCCAAGTTCCGCGAAGGTGTGGTGGGCATCCAGGGTCTTGCTGGTCAGCGGGTCCACGCTGGGCGAATCGGTGCCGACCAGCCGCACCCCGCGCTGAGCCGCCGCCCGCACGAACTCGGGCGAGAGAGCAGCGAAGTCCTCGGGGAACTGGGTCCAGCGTTCCGGCTGTCCGGTGTACAGCAGCAGCCGCTCCGGCACCTGCTCCAGCCCGTCCAGCACCGAGGCCGGGACCGGGCTATGGCCGCGCACGTCCAGCACCAGCGCCGGACCGATGTACACGTCCAGCGGCACCTGCTCCAGCGTCTCCCCCGCGTCGTCGTAGTGCCAGGGGGCGTCCACGTGGGTGCCGGTGTGGGTGGAGGTGCGCAGCACCCCGGTGTTGACCGAGTCGCCCTGACGGATGCGCAGGGCCGGTTCCACCACGAAGCTGACGTCGCCGGGCCAGTTGGGATGCCCGGCGTTCAGCACGCGCGAGATGTCGATCGGTTGCATGGCCCCAGGCTACCCCACCGGCCGCCGGAGCATCAGGTCGGCTCCGGCCCGTCCGCCTGCCTTGCCGACCGGTACAGCTTGGTGGGCCGGCCCGGCTGACCGTAGGTGAAATCCAGCACCGCCTGGCCCGCCTGGACCAGATACTCCAGGTACCGCCAGGCCGTCACCCGGCTGATGCCCACCTGCGCCCCGACCTCCTCGGCGCTCAGGCTGCGCCCCTGAGCCGCCAGCAGGCCCTGCACCCGCTGCAGCGTCTCGGCGTCGATGCCTTTGGGGAGGTTCTGCACCGTATCCAGGCCCAGAAAGCGGTCCAGGTGCCGCTGGGTCAGGTGGGCCGGCAGGGGCCGGCGGCGCAGCTGCACCCGCTGCAGCGCGGCGTACAGCCGCTCGCGCTCGAACGGCTTGATCACGTAGTCGCTGGCCCCCAGTGCGAGCGCCTGCTGCACCGTGACCACGTCGTCGGCCGCCGTCAGCAGAATGACCTCCAGGGCCTGCCCGGACGCCCGGACCGCCTGCAACAGCGACAGGCCGCTGCCGTCCGGCAGGTACACGTCCAGCAGCAGCAGCTCCGGTTTCAGCGTGGCCAGCAGCCGCTCCCCCTCGGCCAGCGTGGACGCGGTGCCCACCACCTCGGCGCCCGGCCAGGCGTCCACCAGCTCGCGGTTGACCCGCGCCACCCACAGGTCATCCTCGACCAGCAGCACCCGGATCGGCCCGGCCCCGGGGTTCACCGGCGCTCCTGCAGCGGCAGGCTCAGCTGGAACACCGTCTGCTGTCCGCGCCGGAAGTGCCGCAGCTGCCCGCCACTCGCCTGCACCCGCGCCAGCACCAGCGCCAGCCCGTAGCCGCGCCCCTCGCCCCGGGTGCTGAAGCCGCGCTCCAGGATGCGCTGCGTCAGCTCCGGCGGCACCCCCGGCCCGTCGTCCATCACTTCCAGCTGCACGCCCTCCGGGTCCTCCCCGATCGAGACGGTGACGGTGCCCTGCCCCTGCCCGCGCAGCGCCTCGAAGGCGTTCTCGATCAGGTTGCCGGCGCCCGTCACCAGCGTCTCGCTGCTGCTGTCCCAGTGGGCACCCAGGTTGGCGCCCGGCTCCAGATGAAAGCCCAGGCCCAGTTCGGCGGCGCGTTCGCGCTTGCCGATCAACAGGGCCGCCAGCCGTGGCACCGCCACGTCGCGCAGCAGGCCGCGCAGGTCCGCGTCGCGCTGCACCTCCTGGCGGATCAGCTGCAGCGCGTCCTGAGGTCGGCCCAGCTGCAATAGCCCGCTGAGCGTGTGCAGCCGGTTCTGATGTTCGTGGGTCTGGGCGCGCAGCACGTCCACGAAGCCGCGCACGTGGGTCAGCTCCTCGGCCAGCCGCATCAGCTCGGCCCGGTCGCGGAAGCTGGCCACCAGCCCGCCCCCGGCCAGCCGCTCCACATTCACCAGCACCGGGGCGCCGCGCAGCCGCACGTCCAGGTCGCGGACCGGCGCGCTGCCCGGCGGCAGCGCCCCCAGCGCTGCGTGCAGCTCCGGCCAGCTGATGGCCAGCGGCATTGGCACCTGCGACTCGCTGAGGTCCAGCGCGGCCAGCGCGCGCGGGTTGCCCAGGGTGAGCTGGCCGCGCCGGTCCACCGCGATCACCGCCTCGCGCAGCGCCGACAGCACGCCCTCGTGCTGCTGTACCAGCGCCGCGATCTGTTCCGGCTCCAGGTTCAGGATCTCGCGTTTCAGGCGCCGGGCGATCACCACCGCGCCGACCGTCCCCAGCAGCAGCGCCAGCAGGAACCACGGCAGCACCGCCCGGGCCACCTGCGCCGCCAGCCGGTCGATGCGCGGCATCAGGTACCCGGTGCTGACCACCCCCACCACCCGCCCGTTGGCCGCCCGCACCGGCACCTTGCCGCGCACCGCCAGCCCCAGCGAGCCGCGCGCGGTGCTGACGATCTCGCGGCCTGCCAGCGGCCCGGCGTTGTCGCCGCCCTCCATCGGCCGGCCGATCGCCTGGGCATTGGGGTGCGCCAGCCGCACGCCCTGCACGTTGCCCACCACGATGTAGTCGGCGCCGACGTTCTGGCGCAGGCGGTTGATGGTGCGGTTGAAGGCCGGGTCCGGCTGCCCGCGCGTGGCCGCCTGCACCACCTCCGTCATGGACGCCACCAGCCGGGAGGTGCCGAGCGCGCGCTGGCCCAGCTCGTCGCGCACGCTGCGCTGCAAGAACAACACCTCGATGCCGCCCAGCAGCAGCGTGAGCGACACCAGCACCAGCAGGTGCAGCACCACCAGCCGCCCCACAATGCCGGGGCGCAGGGAGTAGGGAGGGCGGCGCATCCTGCCTTCAGTGTGCAGGCTCGCCCCCCTCACAGGTAGGAGTCCAGGCACGCTCAGTAGAAGATCAGCAGCTGGTTGGCCGGGATGTGGATGTGCACCTGCTCGTCCGTGAGGCGGCCCGGGGTGTGGAAGCGCAGCCGCTGGCCGTGAATCTCCACCCAGTGCTCCCAGACCGGCCCCAGGAACACGCTGCTCACCCGCCGGGCCGAGAGGGTGTTCGGCTGGCCCGGTGCCCCCGGCAGCAGCGCCTCCTGCCGCAGCACCACCCGCGTCTGTCCATTCAGTTCCGGGTCCGGGACGCCCACCCCCACCAGCGAGGTGCCGTACACGTCCACCCGGGTCAGGTGGCCGTCGGGGCGCGGGTTGCTGGCCTCCAGGATGTTGGGGTTGCCGATGAAGTCGGCCACGAACAGCGAGTTCGGGTGCGCGTAGACCTGCTCCGGCGCGTCGTACTGGGTCAGCCGGCCGCCGCGCAGGATCGCCACCCGGTCCGCCACCGCCATCGCCTCGGACTGGTCATGCGTCACGAAGATGGCGGTCTTGCCGCTGGCGTTCAGCGCCTCGCGCAGCCACACCCGGGCGTGCTCGCGCAGCTTGGCGTCCAGGTTGCTGAGCGGCTCGTCCAGCAGCAGCACGCTCGGCTCGGTCACGAAGGCGCGGGCCAGCGATACCCGCTGCTGCTGCCCGCCGGACAGCTGGCCCGGATAACGGCCGGCCAGGGCGCCCAGCCCCAGCTGGTCCAGCACCGCCTGCACCCGCTCGGTCAGCTCGGCCTTCGGCACGCGGCGCTGCTCCAGCCCGAAGGCCACGTTCTGGGCCACGGTGCGGTGCGGCCACAGCGCGTAGCTCTGGAACACCAGCCCCAGGTTGCGCCCCTCCGGCGGCACGTTCAGCCGGCGCCCGGCGTTGTACATCTCGCGCCCGGCGATGGTCAGCGTGCCGGCGTCCGGCGCCTCCAGGCCGCTGATGCAGCGCAGCAGGGTGGTCTTGCCGCTGCCGCTGGGGCCCAGCAGCGCCACGATCTCGCCCTCGTGCACCTGCAGGTTGAGGCCGTCCAGGATGGTGTTGCCGCCCAGGCGCTTGCCCAGGTTCTGAATTTCGAGGGCCACCGGCCGGGCCACGGGCATGCTGGGCGTCTGGGCAGAAGCAGTCAGGGTCATAGGTACCTCCGGGGTGGGGCGCGGCTCAGCCGGGCCGCACACCGATGCGGGTGGCCAGGGCATAGACCACCACGATGATCAGAATCTGGACGCTGGACAGCGCGGCGATGGCGTCCACCGCGCCGGTGCCCCACAGCTGCACGATCTGGGCACCCAGCACCTCGGTGCCGGGCGTCAGCAGGTACACGCCGGTGGAGTACTCGCGCACGAACTGCATGAAGATCAGCAGCCACGCGGCCACCAGCCCCGGGCGCAGCACCGGCAGGGTGGCGCGCAGGAACGCCTGGGTGGCGTTGGCGCCGCCGATGCGGGCGGCCTCCTCCAGGTCACGGCTCACCTGCGAGAGGGTGGCGTTCAGCAGCCGCACGCCGTACGGCATCCACACCACCGTGTACGCGATGGCGATGCTCAGCAGGGTGGGGCGCATGGGCTTCAGGAACGGCACGAACAGGAACAGCCACAGCATCGCCAGGCCCATGATCAGCCCCGGCACGGCGCGCGGCAGGCCCGCCACGTAGTCCAGGGTGCGGCTCACCCCGCGCGGCGCCCGCTGGATGGCCAGCGCCACCAGCAGATACACCGCCACGGCCAGCGCGCCGCCCACGCAGGCCAGCACCACGGTGTTCAGGATGGCGCGGCTCAGGTCCGGCGTGTGGAAGACGGAGAGGTAATTCTGCAGGCTCAGGGCATGCAGCAGGTTCACGCCGGGTCCCCAGCTGCTCACCAGGCTGCGCAGCAGCACGCCGCTCATCGGCACCACCACCGCGAACAGCAGGTACAGCACGGTCAGCACGGTCAGCGGCCAGCGCCATGCGCCCAGCCGCAGCCGCTCGCTGCGGTAGCCCTTGCTGCCGAGCGAGGCGTAGCTGCCGCGGGTGCGCGACAGGCTGCGCTGCATAAACACGATGATCAGCGCCAGCAGGATCAGCGTGACGGCCACCACCGCCATCGGGCCATAGGCCGGCACGCCGGTGATGGCGGTCAGGCGGTACAGGTAGGTGGTGATCACGTCCACGCCGCGCGCGTCACCCAGCACCAGCGGCAGCCCGAAGATCTCGAAGCCGAGCAGCAGCATCAGCATGGCGCTGTACACCAGGGCCGGGCGCACCAGCGGCAGCGTGACGCGCATCATCACGGTCCAGACGTTCGCACCGCTCAGCCGGGCCGCCTCCTCCAGGCTGGCGTCCAGGTTCTTCATGGTGGTGCTGACGTACAGGTACACGTACGGCACGTGAGTAAGGCCCGCGATCAGGGCGATGGCCGGCAGCGTGTAAATGGTCCACGGCACCCCGGTCACGCCGAAGGTCTGCATGTACCACGCGCTCAGGAAGCCGCTCGGTCCCAGCGCTACGATGAAGCCCACGCCCAGCACGATCGGCGATACGAAGATGGGGGTCAGCAGCAGCACCTCGAAGGCCCGGCCCATCGGCAGGTCGGTCTTGGTGACCAGAAAGGCCAGCAGCGCCCCGAGCGGCACCGCAATGAAGATCATGGCGGCGGCCAGCACCGCGCTGTTGCCGAAGGCCCGCCAGAAGGCGGCGTCGGTCAGCACCTGCTGGTACGCCTGGAGGCCGGCAGTCTTGACCGGCGCGAAGAAGGGGTTGGAGAGCAGGCTCTGGTAGGCGAGCAGCAGCAGCGGCGACAGCACTGCGAGGCTCACGGCGGCGAGCAGCAGCCACCAGCCCCCGCCCGGCACCTTCACGGTGCGGACGGGGAGCTGGGCACGCTCGCGCCCGCTGGGGGTCGGCGCGGCGGTCATGGCCTAGTTGCCCTTCACAGCCTTGCGCCAGCTGTTCAGGAAGGTGGCGCGGGTGCCCTGGTCCAGGTTGCTCAGCAGCGCCTTGCTCACCGGAATCACCTTCAGGTTGGCCGCCCCGCCCACCGCGCTCGTCAGCGTGACGCGGGTGGCCTTGCCGGCCACGTCGCCGCGCAGCGCGTAGATCAGCGACTGGTTGGCCATCACCAGCTGGCCGCGGCGCGACAGCAGGTAGTCCAGGAACAGCTTGGCCGAGTTGGGGCTGGAAGCCGTCTTGCTGATGAACGCGACCCGCTGGAAGGCCACGGTGCCGTCCTTCCAGAAGCGCATGCCCAGGTCCGGCACCTTCTGCTGGCGCAGCAGCGCGTAGCTGCCGATGATGTTGTAGCCGTACAGGGCCTCACCGCTCACCACCTTCTCGATCATGGCGCCGGTACTGCTGTACAGGCCCGCCTGGCTCTTGCCCAGCCCGGCCATCACGCCCGCGAAGTTCTTGGTGACCTGGTTGTCGTACTCGGTGAGCGTGAAGCCCACGCCGCTCTTCTCCGGGTCCCAGGTGGCCAGCTTGCCGGTCAGCTTGCCGCTGTTCAGCAGCGTGGCGAAGGCCGCGTGGGTGGCCGGCAGGTCGCTGGCCTTGACCAGCCGCTTGTTGTAGATCAGCGCGACCGGCTCCAGGGTGGTGCCGTACGCCTGATTCTGGTAGTTGCTCTCCGGCCCGAAGTTCTTGAGTTCCGGGCTGGCATAGGTCAGCGCGTAGCCCTGGCTGGCCAGGCTGACCTGCAGGTCCATGGCGCTGCTCCACAGCAGGTCGGCGCTGGGCGACCCGGCTGCCGCCTCGCTGATGTAGCGGCTGTACAGCTGCGACGTGCCGATGTCCTGGTACTCCACGTTGACGAAGGGGTAGAGCTTCTTGAAGTCGTCCACCAGGAACTGAGCGCTCGCCTGGTCGGTGGACGAGTAGATGGTCAGCTTCTTTTCCTTCTTGGCGGCGTCAATGATGCTGGCGTAGCTGGCCGGGTAGCCGCCCGGCACCGTCTGGGCGCTGGCAAGGGCGGGCAGGGCGAGGCTGAGGGTCATCAGGACCTGTCGGACGGGCAGTGAACGCATAGGGTCTTCCTCCTGGAGTGGGCCCAGGCAGCCGCCGGGGGCGCTGCGCTGGCAACTGTGTTTTCGGTGGCTTCAGCGTAGGGGGGGCAGGGCGGCCCGCCGCACTTGCGTGCATTGCGTGTGTGATGTTCATGGCCGTGAACACAACTCCGCCCCGGCCGATCTGCACGCTCTACACTGCGGCCATGCCCTCTTCCAGCGGCTCCCTGAGCGCCAGCCTCACCGCCTTCACCCGGCGGCTGCGGCAGGCCGGGCTGACGGTCGGGCCGGCCGAGACCGCCGACGCGCTGCAGGCGATGGGGCTGCTCACGCTGCTGGACCCGCTCACCCAGCGCGACGCCCTGCGGATGATCCTGACGGCCCGCCACAGCGAGCGCGCCACCTTCGACGCGCTCTTTGACCAGCATTTCCTGCAGCACGACATCGAGGAGGTGCCGGGCGCCTCCCCCCCGGCCGCCTCCTCGCCCGACGCGGCGCCGGACACACCGCCCGAGGACGCCGACGGCCTGGAGACCCCCCAGCTGCACCCGCTGGGTGAAACAGCCGGAGACGACGAGCAGGACGCCGGGGACACGGCCCGCAGCCTACGCTCGCAGCTGAGCCCGCACGCCGGGCAGGGGGAGGCGCCGCAGGCCCACGCCGACGACCTGACCCCGCTGCTGCACGCCGCCAGCGCCCTGGTGCGGCAGGTGCGGCTGGGGCACGCCCGACGCTGGAAGGCCATGCCGCGCGGCCCCCGCTTCGACTTCCGGCGCACCCTGCACGCAGCGCTGCGCACCAGCGGCGACCCGGCACAGGTGCGCTACCAGGGTCACCCCCGGCGCCGGCCGCGCTTCCTGCTGGTGCTGGACGGCAGCCGCAGCATGGCGGCCCACACCGGCCTGCTGCTGCGCTACGCCGCCGCGCTGCAGCTGCGGAGCCAGCAGGTGGAGCTGTACACCTTCAGCACTGGCCTGACCCGCCTGACCCCGCAGCTGCGGCTGGCCACCCGCACCCACGGCCGGCGGCTGGAGCTGCAGCTGCCGCCGCTGGGCGACGCCTGGGGCGGCGGCACCCGCATCGGGGAGAGCCTGCTGCGGCTGGCGCACGACGAACAGGCCCGCCTGAGCCCCGACACGCTGGTGCTGATCCTGAGTGACGGCCTGGACACCGGCGAGCCGGAGGTGCTGGCCCGCGCCCTGCGTGAGTTGCGGCGGCGCAGCGGCCTGCTGGTGTGGCTCAACCCGCTGGCGGGCCTGCCCGGCTACCAGCCGTTGGCGCGCGGCATGGCGGCGGCGCTGCCGCTGGTGGACGTGTTCGCGGCGGCCGATGGGGTGCCGGCCCTGGCGGCACTGCCGGGGCAGCTGCGGCGGCTCAGCCGGGGGTAGGGCCGGCCAGCGCCTGCTCCAGCGCGTTCCAGGCGAGCAGCGCGCACTTGCGCCGGGCGTGCAGCCGGCTCACGCCCTGCAGCGCCTGCAGGTCACCGAGCGCGGGGTCGGGGGCCTCCTCCCCCATCACCATGGCCCGGAAGTGGGCCGCCAGCGCCTGCGCGTCGGCCACGGTGCGGCCGCTCAGCGCCTGGGTCATCAGGCTGGCCGACGCCTGACTGATGGCACAGCCGTCGTCCCTCGAAGTGCACCGCGGCGAGCTGTTCGCCCTCCCGCTGCGCCCAGACCGTCACCTGATCGCCGCAGCTGGGGTTGTCCAGCGCGGCAAAGGGGGCGCCGGGCAGCTCACCCCGGTTGCGCGGACGCTGCTGGTGCGAGCTGATGATCTCGCGGGCCACCGATTCGGGAAGCATGCTGAAAGTGTAGCGCCGCCGGGCAGCGCTACAGTGGCCGGGTGCCCGCTCCCTCCTCCCCCGCGCTGGTGATCGGCGGCATCAACGCCGACCTCAAGAGTCAGACGCTGGCCCCGCCGCAGCTGCACACCAGCAACCCGGCCCACAGCCGCATGACGCCCGGCGGCGTGGCCCGCAACGTCGCTGAGAACCTGGCGCGGCTGGCCGTGGCCGTGCGGCTGCTGGGCGCGGTGGGCCGCGACCCGCTGGGCGACGCGGTGCTGCAGCAGACCGGGGCGGCCGGGGTGGACGTGAGCGGCGTGCTGCGCCTCTCCGGCCCGACCGGTACCTACACGGCGGTGCTGGACCACCACGGCGAGCTGCTGATCGGGCTGGCGGCCATGCAACTCACCGATCAGCTTACGCCAGAGCGGGTGGGGTCGTGGCGCAGTCAGGTGGCCGGGGCCGCCCTGCTGGTGCTGGACGCCAACCTGCCCTCCGCCACGCTGCTGCTGCTGCTGGACGCGGCGCGGCAGGCGGGCGTGCCGGCGCTCCTGGACCCGGTGAGTGCGCCCAAGGCGGCCCCGCTGCGTGGCCAGCTCTCGGGCCTGTACCTGATCACGCCCGACCGGGCCGAACTGGAAGCGCTGACCGGCGAGCCGGACCCGGACCGGGCGGCCCGGCAGCTGCTGGAGCAGGGGGTGCAGCACGTGCTGCTCACGCAGGGGCGGGCCGGCAGCCGGCTGTACGTCCACGGGCAGCCGGCCCCCCTGCAGACCGGCGCCCCCGAGGCCCGGGTGCGCGACGTGACCGGCGCCGGCGACGCGCTGCTGGCGGGCCTTTGCGCGGGCCTGCTGCGGGGGCTGGCGCTGCCGGACGCGCTGCACCTGGGCCACCGCTGCGCCGCCCGGACGGTGGAAAGCGAGTACACTGTGCGGCCAGACCTCGGCTCTGTGGTGCGCTGACCTGCGGCGCGCCGGGCCGGGTGGAGTTCGCCCCTGACCCCTCGTCTCATGCCCGGAGGAACACCTATGCCCCTGAACCCGCAGCTCGACTACACCCCTGAAGTGCGCGACGCCCTGGAGCTGGGCCGCCCGGTGGTGGCGCTGGAAAGTACCATCATCAGCCACGGCATGCCGTATCCGCAGAACGTGCAGACCGCCCGCGAGGTGGAGGCGCTGGTGCGGCAGCACGGCGCGACCCCCGCCACCATTGCGGTGCTGCACGGCCGCATCAAGGTGGGTCTCTCGCCGGACGAACTGGAACTGCTGGCCACCGACAAGGCCGTGCAGAAGATCAGCACCCGCGACCTGCCGGTCACGGTGGCGCTGGGCGGCCACGGGGCCACCACCGTCGCCAGCACTATGCGGATCGCCCATCTGGCCGGCATCCGGGTGTTCGCCACCGGCGGGACCGGTGGCGTGCACCGCGGCGCGGAGCGCAGCATGGACGTAAGCGCCGACCTGACCGAGCTGAGCCGAAGTGAGGTATGCGTGGTGAGCGCGGGGGTCAAGAGCATTCTGGACATCGCGCTGACGCTGGAGTATCTGGAGACGCAGGGCGTGCCGGTCATCACGCTGGGCGCGGACGAATTTCCGGCCTTCTACAGCCGCCAGAGCGGGCACCCCTCGCCGCTGACGGTGGACACGCCGGAGCAGGCGGCGCGGGTGCTGCGTGCCAAGTGGGAGCTGGGGCTGGGCGGCGGGGTGCTGCTGGCCAACCCGGTGCCGGAAGCCAGCGAGATTCCGGCGGCCGAGATCACCCCCCACATCCAGCAGGCCCTCTCAGACATGGACGCGCTGGAGATCACCGGCAAGCACACCACGCCGTACCTGCTGGGACGCATCGTGGAAATCACCGGTGGCCGCAGCCTGAGCACCAACATCGCGCTGGTCAAGCACAACGCGGCGGTGGCGGCCCAGGTGGCCGAAGCCTATATGGCCATGGGCATGAACTGAGGCGCGGCCTGGCGGCAAAGCCCACCGGGTAGCTCAGCCAGAACAAGAGGCGGGCGCATGGAAACTGGTCCATGCGCCCGCCTCTTATTTCCCGGCGCTTCAGTCGGTGCTGCCCACCGGCTGCTCCTGCGCCTGCAGCTGCCGCACGATCTCGGCCATTGCCACGTCGGCGTGGAAGCGGCCGTTCTCGATGAACACCTGATTGGTGCGCCCGGCAAAGCCCGCGCTGCCGGCCACGAACAGGCCCGGCACGCTGCTCTCGTAGTGCTCGCTCAGCACCAGACACTCGTCCGGCTGGGTGTCCAAGCCCAGCGCCTGCATGAAGCTCAGGTTGGGCCGGTAGCCGGTCAGCGCGAAGGTGAAGTCGGTGGGCAGCGGGGTGGTGCTGCCGCTCGGTCCCTGCACCAGCACGTGATCCGGGTGGATCTCCAGCACCTGCGACTCGAACAGGGCGCTGATGCTGCCCTCCTTGATGCGGTTCTCCAGGTCCGGCCGCACCCAGTACTTGATGGTGCTCTTGAGTTCCGGTGCGCGCACCACCATGGTCACGTTGGCACCGCTGCGCCACAGGTCCAGGGCGGCGTCCGCGGCGCTGTTGCCGGCCCCGATGACCGTCACGTTCAGCCCGAAGAACGGGTGCGCCTCGGTGTAGTAGTGCGAGACGTTCTCGCCGTCCTCGCCGGGAATACCCAGGTGCAGCGGGTTGTCGTAGTAGCCGGTGGCGACCAGCACCCGCCGCGCCTCCACCACACCCTGCTGGCCGTCCTTGGCCTCCACCTCCACGGTGAAGCCAGCCGGGGCCGCGTGGATGCGCGTCACCTCGGTGTACTGGCGGATGTTCAGCTGCTCGCGCTGCGCCACCAGCCGGTAGTACATCAGCGCGTCCTTGCGGTCCGGCTTGTCGTGCCCCGTCACCATCGGGTGGTTGCCGATTTCCAGCTCCGGCGCGGTGGTGAAGAAGGTCATGTAGGTGGGGTAATCGAAAATCGCGTTCACCACGCACCCCTTCTCCAGCACCACATAACTCAGCCCCGCCCGCTTGGCCGCGATGGCCGCCGCCAGTCCCACCGGCCCTGCTCCCACAATCGCCACGTCAATCATGAGGGCCATTGTGCCGCACCCTGCGGGCCGCAGACCGTAAGGGAAGGCAGAGGAACCCAGGCGGGACGGCAGGGGTGGACCCCGCCTCTCTGCCCGGATGAATGTTCCTCTCAGGCAGCGGTGGCCCGTTCCTAGTCCACCTCACCCTGGACCAGCAGCAGGCCCAGGCTGTACGAGTCTGCTCCCGGCATGTCCTGAAACGCCTCGTCTTCCAGCACGGCCAGCAGCCGCTGCTTCAGCAGGCTGGCCCGCTCCCGGTTCAGCCGCAGCCCGCAGACGTTGAACAGAACCGGCTCGTCGCCCGCGAACAGCTGCAGGGCGGTGTGGTCCGGGTTGCCCAGGTGCAGGCTGCTCGTCTGGTTGTGATGCTCCAGCCAGTAGCCCCAGAGCCTGAAGGTGCCGTACAGCTGCTTCAGGCCCAGCTGCACGAAGCGCTGCATGCGCGGCATGACCTGCCCCTGGGCGAACTGCTCGAGCGTCTCGGCCCCGGTCACCTCGAAGGGAATGAACCACCTGGGCGGCACCCGGTAGTAGCGGACGGGTCGCCCGGCGCGCGGCTCGGTGCGGCTGACCTCCGCCACCCCGGCCCAAACCAGTTTCTGAAGCTGATAGTGCACCGGCCCCAGCCGGGTCTGCAGCGCCCGGCTCAACCCGGCGGCGCTGCATTCCCCGACCATCAACCGGGTGATCAGGGTCCGCAGCCGCACGTCCAGCAGCAGGGCGGCCTGCGCCGGGGTGGCCACACGGTGCAGCAGGGTCATGCGTTCAGGCTACTTGAATTCAGGCCTCGTGATTTGAGTAGCCTGCGGTTCACCATGGGGCCATGACCACCGCTGCTCCGCTGCTCAACCGCAACCTGCTGATCTGGCTGATCGGCTCGGCCCAGTCCCAGCTGGGCTCGGCGCTGGCCTCCATCGCGCTGAGTTTTCTGGTGCTGCATCAGACCGGCTCCGCCGGACAGATGGCCCTGACCCTGGCGTGCGGGGTGGGGCCCAATCTGCTGATGCCGCTGGCGGGGGCGCTGGTGGACCGCCTCCCGCTCAAGGTGCCGCTGATCGGGGCGGACGTGCTGCGCGGCCTGCTGCAGCTGACGGTGGCGTTGCTGGCCCTGCGGCTGGGCGAGGTGCCGCTGTGGCTGGTCAACGGGGCGGCCCTGATCGGCGGGCTGGCGGGTATTTTTGCTGGCCCGGCCAGCGGCGCGGCCTTTCCGCAGCTGGTGCCGGAAGCACAGCTGGCCCGCGCCAACGGCCTGAACGGCAGCGTGTCGCAGGGGGCCTGGCTGCTGGGCATGCTGGGCGGCGGGGTGCTGGTGGCGCGGGTGGGGCCGCCGGTGGCGATTCTGCTGGACGGGCTGAGCTTCCTGATCATGGCGGCGCTGCTGACGCTGGTGCGGCTTCCCCACCGGCCTCCGGCGACCGGGCCACGCGGCAGCGTGCTGGCCGACGTGCAGTCCGGCCTGCAGCTGATGAGGCGCTCGAAGGTGCTGAGTCTGGTGCCGGTCATCGGGTTCGTGGTGAATGCGGCCATCGCGCCGGTGACGGTCATCACGCCGAAGCTGATGGAGACGCTGGGGCCGGGGGCCGGCGGCTACGGGCTCTTCCTGGCCATCGAGGGCGCCGGGGCGGTGCTGGGCGGCCTGCTGATCACGGCGCTGGGGGCCCGCCTGCCGGTCAAACGCACCACCGCCGCCGGCATGGTCCTGCTGGCGCTGGCGTACCTGCTGATGGCCGCCTGGCCGGTGTACGTGGGGCTGCTGGGGGCGGCGCTGCTGGTGGGCCTGGCCATGGCCCTGGTCAACACGCCGCTGAGTACCCTGATGCAGCAGATGGTGCCGCCCAGCTACCTGGGACGGGTGTTCAGCGTGCTGGGCACCGTGGCCACGCTGGGCATGCCGCTGACGCTGCTGCTGGTGGCCCCGCTGGTGGACCGCTTTCCGGTGTCCCGCTTCTTCACGGTGGCCGGGCTGCTGGTGCTGGCGGGCGGGGCGGCCTGGGTGCTGGTGGCGCTGGCCGAGCGCACACCACCGGACCTGAGCGTTCCGGAGACGCCGGACGACCGGCAGCCCCCGACCGCCCCGGCCCTCTAAACGAGACCCGCCGGCCTGCATGCAGGCCGGCGGGTCTCGTTGATGGGTGTCCTACGCCGCCTGCTTGACGGTTCCTCCGGCCCGGCGCCCGGTGCTGGCGAGCAGCAGCAGCGCCAGCGCCACCACGCCCGACCCGATTCCGAAGGTGGGCCCGACCCCCAGCCGCGAGTACAGCTGCCCACCTCCGATGGGCCCGACCACCTGCGCCAGCGAGTTCAGGGCGCTGGCCCCACCCTGCACCCGGCCCTGGGCGTCTTCCGGCGCAGCATTCGAGAGCAGGGCGCTCAGCGAGGCGTTGAAGATGCCCTCGCCCGAGGCGAACACCAGCACGCTCAGATACAGCAGGGCGGCCACCGGCACGGCGGGCAGCAGCGCCATGCCGGCCATGCCCACCACCCCCAGCGCCAGCCCCAGCAGCGCCACGCCGCGCTCGCCCAGCCGCGAGATCAGCAGCGGCAGCAGCACGCCCTGCGCCACGATGTCGCACACGCCCACCACCATGAACACCGTGCTGACCTGCGCCGGCCCCCAGTGCAGCGTGTCGCGGGCCAGCAGCGTGAGCGCCACCTGCATCAGTGAGAACGGCAGGATGAACAGCACGCTGGTGAACACCAGCCGGCGCACCACCGGCAGCTCCAGGGCGCCGCGCAGCTGGGTGAGCGGGTTGAGATGCGTGGCGTCGAAGTGCCGGCTGCGCCGGTCCGCGCTCAGGCTCTCGGGCAGCACGAAGGCGCCCCACAGCATGTTCAGCAGGCACACGCCCGCCGCCACGAACACCGGCGTGCTGAGGCTGATGTGCGACAGCGCCCCGCCGATGGCCGGCCCGATGATGAAGCCCGCGCCCACCACCGCCCCGACCTGCCCGAACACCTTGCCGCGCTGCTCCTCGGGGGTGGTGTCGGCCACGTAGCCGAAGAGCGCACTCATGCCGCCGGAGCTCAGGCCGTCAATGATGCGGCCCAGGAACAGCATGAACAGGCTGCCGCCCACACCGAAGGCGACGTACCCGAGGGCGGAACCCAGCAGGGTGAGCATGATGACCGGGCGACGGCCATAGGCGTCGCTCAGCGCGCCCAGAACCGGCGAGCCGAGGAAGGTACACAGCGCGTAGACGGCGCCGAGCATCCCGATCATGGCCGCCTGCTGCGACACGACGGGCACGTACTTCGCCACGATGAAGGGCAGCACCGGGAACACCAGTGCGAAGCCAATGGAGAAGAGAAAGGCCGTCACCATCAGAAACAGCAGCGGCACCCGGGGGGCGGTTGGGCTTGTGGGCTCAGTCATGGGGCCAGCGTACCGGGGGCCGGGTCCAGGGGTCTTGAAAAATCACGACACGTCCGGCGACCCGGGCGACCAGCGCCCGGGCACCAGCGGCGTTTCTGCCGCCACCCGGACCAGCGAGGGCTCACTGTGGCGGTTCTGCTCCAGCCGCAGCAGGGTATGGCGGGCAAACGCGCTGGGGGTGACCTGGGCCAGCGCCTGAAACTCGCGTGTCAGGTGCGCCTGATCCGAGAAGCCCACCTCGTAGGCGAGGGCGGCCAGCGACCGGTGCGGGTCCAGCCACAGCCGGTTCTGGGCCTCCTCGAAGCGGATCAGGCGCGCCAGCGTCTTGGCGTTGAGGCCCACCTCCTGCAGAAACTGCCGTTCCAGCTGGCGCTGGCTGAGCCCGAGCTCCTCCGACAGCGTGCCGATGCGCGCCTGTCCCAGCGAGGTGTACAGCGTGGTGGCGGCCTGCACGCCCACCCCGGGTTCGCGCCCGAGTTCGGCCTGCAGCGACAGCAGCCAGTCCTCCACCATCTGCCGCGCCTCCTCCCAGGCGTTCATGGCCAGCAGGGCGCACACCGCCCGGCACAGCCACGGGTGCGTGAGCTTCAGGTCCACCAGATCCTGCCCGAGCCGCCAGCCGAACAGCTGGCGGGCCCCCCACGGATACACTTCCACGCTCAGCACCCGCATCAGGCCCACCGACACCACCCGCTGCGGCCCCAGGGTCATGCCGAAGATGGCCGCCGTGGGGAGCGGCTCCAGGCTGGGATGCTGCACCGACCCGTACCAGGAGTCGCCGGCGTAGAAGTTCAGGCGGACCGCGCGTTCTGGCAGAAAGCGGTGCTCCTGCTCATGCACCTCGTGGTATTCGGTGACCTGCCAGTACATGTGAACCAGGTTCCGCAGACGGGCATCCGGCAGAAATTCCTGGTACGGCATGCCCCCACTCTGCCAGATGGCCCCGCCCGGCGCATCGGCAAAACGAACAGGGCCGCATGTCGCAAAAGTTCAAGACAGCCGGGGCGCTGCCACCCGGGCCGTAACACCCGGGCCGGTCTACACTTGGGCCATGACCAACACCCGCGTCGAATCCGACACCATGGGCCAGCTGGACGTGGACCAGACCCGCTACTGGGGTGCCCAGACCCAGCGCAGCATCCAGAACTTCCCCATTGGCCGCGACACCTTCGTGTGGGGCCGCCCGGTCATCCGGGCGCTGGGCATCCTGAAGAAGGGGGCCGCCCAGGCGAACGCCGAGCTGGGCGAGCTGCCACAGGACATCGCCGACCTGATCGTGCGGGCGGCCGACGAGGTGATCGCCGGGCAGCTCGACGACCACTTCCCGCTGGTGGTGTTCCAGACCGGCAGCGGCACCCAGAGCAACATGAACGCCAACGAGGTGATCAGCAACCGGGCCATCGAGATGGCCGGCGGCACCCTGGGCAGCAAGGCCCCGGTGCACCCGAACGACCACGTGAATCGCGGCCAGAGCAGCAACGACACCTTCCCCACTGCCATGCACATCGCCGTGGTGCTGGAGCTGAGAGAGCGGCTGTACGGCAGCGTGGGCACCCTGCGCGACACGCTGCAGGCCAAGAGCGAGCAGTACCAGGACCTGGTGAAGGTGGGCCGCACCCACCTGCAGGACGCCACCCCCATCACGCTGGGGCAGGAGATCGGCGGCTGGGTGGCGCAGCTGGACTACGCGCTCGCGGAGGTGCGGCACAGCGAGGCGGGCCTCTACGACCTCGCCATCGGCGGCACGGCCGTGGGCACCGGCCTGAACGCGCACCCGGAGTTCGGTGACCTGGCCGCGAAGAAGTTCGAGCAGGAGACCGGCGTGCCGTTCCGCAGCGCCGCCAACAAGTTCGCGGCCCTCAGCGCCCACGACGCCCTGGTGCAGACCAGCGCCGCCCTGCGGACCCTCTCGGGCGCGCTGATGAAGATGGCCAACGACGTGCGCTGGCTGGCCTCTGGCCCGCGCAACGGCATCGGGGAGATCACCATTCCCGAGAACGAGCCGGGCAGCAGCATCATGCCCGGCAAGGTGAACCCCACCCAGAGCGAGGCGCTGACGATGGTGGCCACCCGCGTCTTCGGCAACGACGCCACCGTGGCGTTCGCCGGGTCGCAGGGCAACTTCCAGCTGAACGTGTTCAAGCCGGTGATGGTCCATGCGGTGCTGGAGAGCATCCGGCTGATCTCGGACGCCTGCCTCGCCTTCAACGACAACTGCGCGGTGGGCATCGAGCCGAACCTGGAGCGCATTGAGCACAACCTCAGCATCAACCTGATGCAGGTGACGGCGCTCAACAAGCACATCGGCTACGACAAGGCCGCCGCCATCGCCAAGAAGGCCCACAAGGAGGGCAGCAGCCTGAAGGAGGCGGCGCTCGGCCTGGGCTACGTGACCGAAGCAGAGTTCGCCGAGTGGGTCAAACCGCTCGACATGACGCACAGCTGAGCGGCCGGGTCTCAACAGTCGGTGAACCCCGACTGCAGGAAGACCCACCGAATGCCCCGGGCCGCGCGGTGTACCTCTGAGGCATGAGCCACCACATTGATCTGAGCATTCCCAAGCAGGTCCAGGCCAACGCGAAGAAGGGTCTGGACCTGCACCAGCAGCATGGGTTCGGCGGCACCGAGGTGGGCGAGCACATGGCCGAGCAGCTGGCGGCCGGCGGCTCGCTGAGCGCCGAGGAGGTGCGGCACGTGGCCCGCTACTTTCCGCGCCACGCCCACGACAACCTGAAGCAGACCGGAGAGGACGGCGGCAAACCGTCGGCCGGCTACGTGGCCTGGCTGCTGTGGGGCGGCGATGAAGGCCGGAAGTGGAGCGAGAACCTGGTGGAACGGCTGGACAAACAGGAGGCGGATGCATAGCTTGACGCCGCCTGCATAAGACGCTAGAGTGTTTTCATCACCGCCCCAAGAGGGCGGTTTTTTCATCCCCGGAGCAATTCGGGCGCCGCGGCCTGAAGGGGAAGGCCCTGTACTCCACAGCGCCGGCCTGACCCTGAGGCCCGCCTGCCGCTGACCCCTGCCCCGCCCGGCTGCGCTACCCTGGTCTGTCATGACGCCGGAACGTTACGCAAAGATTCTGAAGGTGCTGTCCAGGCGCCAGCCCACCCTCACCGTCCTGATGGACGAGGTCAACAAGCCGCACAACTTCAGCGCCATCCTGCGCACCTGCGACGCGGTGGGCGTGCTGACCGCGCACGCCGTGCCGCCGAAGCTGGGCCAGGGCCGCGGTCAGCTGCCCACCTTCGGCGCCACCAGCGCCAGCGCCGACAAGTGGGTGTCGGTGCAGACGCACGACGACGCCGTGTCGGCGGTGCGGGCCCTTCAGGCCCAGGGAGTGCAGGTGCTGGCCACCCACCTGTCGCAGCGCAGCGTGGACTACCGCGAGCCGGACTACACCCGCCCCACCTGCGTGCTGCTGGGCGCCGAGAAGTTCGGGGTGTCGGACGAGGCGGCCGACGCGGCCGACCAGAACATCATCATTCCGATGTACGGCATGGTGCAGAGCCTGAACGTCTCGGTGGCCGCCGCGACCATCCTGTTTGAGGCGCAGCGGCAGCGGCTGGCCGCCGGCCTGTACGACCAGCCGCAGCTGGACCCGGAGCGGCTGCGGCAGCTGGCCTTCGAGTGGGCATACCCGGAGCTCGCCCCGCTGTACCGGGAGCGGGGCGAGCCGTACCCGGAACTCGACGCCGAGGGTCAGGTCATCGGCTCAGCCGCCGGGCGATAACCGTCAGGGTGTGGGAGGGGTGGAGGCCGCCCGCCGCCAGCCTGATCTCCCCCTCCCACTCGCGCAGCACCACCGGCTCGAAACCGTCCAAGCGTTCTCTCAGCGCCTGGGCCGTGATGAAGCTCATGTCCGGCTCGCCGGCCCAGCCGTCGCGCGGGCCAAAGAGGGTGGCGGCAAACCAGCCGCGGACCCCCACCGCGCGCCGCACGGCCCGCCAGGTGCGGTCCCAGCGGGCCGGCGGCGTGAAGGGCAGGCTCAGGCTGGCGTACACCAGCGTGTAGCGGCGACGCGGCACCTGATGGAAGCCGGCCTCCAGCGGGGTCAGCCGGGTCCGGTGTACGCCGGCCCGCTCCTGAACCAGCGCCAGGGCCCCGGCGCTGCCGTCCAGCGCCGTCACAGTCCAGCCGCGTTCCAGCAGGGCCAGCGTGTCGTTGCCGGCGCCGCAGCCCAGGTCCAGGGCCACCCGCCGCCGGGGCCGGCCGAGCAGCTCCAGCGCCTCGGTCAGCAGCGGACGCGGACCGCCCACGGTGCGGCGGGCATGGGCGGCCCAGGGGTCTGATTCGGCGGTCATGGCCCACCTTACTCCCGTCCACCGCCTTAGACCGGCCCGGCGGCCAGCCGGCAGGAAGCCGGTAGAGTACCGGTATGTTAGACACCATCCGAGCGCTGGCAAAGAAGACCGAGAGCAAGATCCTGATGGTGGTGCTGGACGGCGTGGGCGGCCTGCCGCTGGAGCTGAACGGCGACACCGAGCTGGCCACCGCCACCACCCCCAACATGGACGCCCTGGCCCAGCAGGCGCAGCTGGGGCAGGTGGAACTGGTGGGCGCCGGCATCACGCCGGGCAGCGGCCCCGGCCACCTCTCGCTGTTCGGCTACGACCCGCTGCGTTACGTGGTGGGGCGAGGGGCTCTTTCGGCGGTGGGCATCGGCGTGAAGCTGGGGGCCGGCGACGTGGCGGTGCGCGGCAACTTCGCCACCCTGGGCGAGGGCCGCGTGATTCAGGACCGCCGGGCCGGGCGGCCCAGCGACGAGAAGAATGCCGAGATCGTGGGAAAGCTCCGTGAGGCCATCTCCGAGATCGACGGCGTGCGGGTGGAGGTCTACACCGAGAGCGAACACCGCTTCGTGGTGGTGTTCCGCAACCCCGGCGTGCCGCTGGGCGCCAACGTCAGCGACGTGGACCCGCAGGCCACCGGCGTGCCGCCGCTCACCGCTGAGGCGCACGACGCCCCCAGCCAGAAGACGGCCGAGCTGGTGAACGGCTTCGTGCAGCGGGCGGAGGCGGCGCTGGCCGGCGAGCCGCAGGTGAACGGGGTGCTGTTCCGCGGCTACAGCGACGTGCCGCACTTCCCCAACTTCGACGAGGTGTACGGCCTGCGGGCCGCCTGCATCGCCAGCTACCCGATGTACAAGGGCCTGGCCTCGCTGGTCGGCATGGACGTGCTGGAGGTGGAGGGCGAGGAAGACGCCCTCACCGGCAAGGTGGCCGCGCTGCAGCAGGCCTGGGACCGCTACGACTTCTTCTACTTCCACGTCAAGAAGACCGACAGCACCGGCGAGGACGGCGACTTCCACGAAAAGGTGCACAAGATCGAGCTGTTCGATGAGCTGCTGCCGCAGCTGCTGGCGCTGAAGCCGGACGTGATCGCGATTGTGGGCGACCACAGCACGCCCAGCAAGCTCAAGAGCCACAGCTGGCACCCGGTGCCGCTGCTGATCCGCAGCGATTACGGCCGCAAGGACGCCGCGCAGCGCTACACCGAGGAGGAGGCCCAGAAGGGCAGCCTGGGTCTGCGGCGCGGCACCGACCTGATGCCGCTGCTGATGGCCAACGCGCTGAAGCTGCAGAAGTACGGCGCCTGACCCGGCGGGGCAGAGGGAAGGCCGCTCTGCCCAGCCACCCACCACCGGCCTGAGTGACTCCAGACGCCGCTGCACTCCATTTCGCCTGCCCTCAGGAGGTCCCGTCATGCCCAGACCCCAGGTGTCCGACTACTCCACCTTCGCCGCGACCTACATCGACCTGGTTCCGGAACCCGATGTGCTGGCCGCCTTGCAGGAACAGGCCGCACACACGGAGGCGCTGCTGCGGGCGGTGCAGAACCCGGACTACCGCCCGGCGCCCGACAAGTGGAGTGTGCGACAGGTGGTGGGTCACATGGCCGACACCGAACGGGTCTTCGGGTTCCGGGCGCTGTGGTTCGCCCGCCAGGACCCAGCCCCGCTGCCCGGCTTCGATCAGGACCAGTGGATGGCCAGCTCCGACTTCGACCTTCCGGCGTATCCGGCGCTGGTGGAGGGCTTCCGGGCAGCCAGAGCGGCCCACCTCAGCATGCTGGGCCAGCTTGCCCCGGATGCCTGGGAGCGGCGCGGCATGGCCAGCGGAGCGGCCTTCACGGTGCGCGCCCTGGCCTACGCCATGCTGGGCCACGAGCGCCACCATCTGCGGGGGCTGCAGGAGCGCTACGGCCCGGCGTTCGGCTAGGCCACGGCTGCATGCCGTTGACACCGGCTGCATATCACGCTATCTTGAATCTATCAGCGCCCCGAGTGGGCGCTTTTCTGTTGCCGCAGAGCGCTGCCGATGCCACCTTCCGCTGGCCGCCGGTACTCTAGACTTCTTGCGTGATTGCCTATCTAACCGGCGCGGTGCGGGACGTGCAGAGCACCAGCGCCATCATTCTGGCCGGCGGGGTGGGCTACGAGGTGATGTGTCCGGCCAGCACCCTGGGCCGCCTGACCCCCGGCAGCGAGGCCGAGCTGCATATCCGTATGGTGGTGCGCGAGGACGCCATGATGCTGTTCGGCTTCGTGGACCGCGACAGCCTGCGCCTGTTCGACCTGCTCACCGGGGTGAGCGGCGTGGGTCCCAAGCTGGCCCTGGCCCTCCTGTCCGCCATGCCGCCCTCGGCGCTGGCGGCGGGACTGGTGGGGGGCGACAGCAAGCTGCTCTCCAGCGTGAGCGGGGTCGGCAAGAAAACGGCCGAGCGGCTGGTGCTGGAACTGCAGGGCAAGGTGCCGGAGCATCTGGCGGTGCCGCAGGCCGGCGCCGGCACGGCGGCAGCGATGGTGTCCACGGCGGGCCGCGACGCCACTGAGGCGCTGATGGCGCTGGGCTTCCGTGAGGCGCAGGTGCGGGCCGTGGTGGCCGAACTGCTGGCCGCCGATGCAGGCCTCAGCGCCGACGCCCTGATCCGGCGTGGGCTGGGCAAACTGCGGTAGAGCGCGTGACCTGGGGGCAGCAGGACGTCCGGCCGGGACAGCACAGGCCGGAGGCGGCCAGCCAGCGGGTCAGCTGGCTGGAACTGTTCTTCGACCTGCTGTTCGTGACGGCCTTCGATCAGCTGGCGCAGCGCTACGGCAAGCAGCTGTCATTGCCGGGCTTCGGCATCTTTGCGCTGATGTTCGTGGCGGTGTGGTGGGCCTGGCTGGGCAACACCAGTTTCGCGGCCCGCTACGGCAACGTCGGCCGCCCGTACCGCTGGGGCACCCTGCTGCAGATTGTCGCCACCGCCATGCTGGCGCTGGCCATCCAGGGTGACCTGAAGGATGTGGGCTGGCTGTTCGCCGCCGCCTACGCGGC
Organism: Deinococcus sonorensis KR-87; assembly: GCF_040256395.1. Classification (NCBI taxonomy): domain Bacteria; kingdom Thermotogati; phylum Deinococcota; class Deinococci; order Deinococcales; family Deinococcaceae; genus Deinococcus; species Deinococcus sonorensis. Next base: position 172,810 of record NZ_CP158299.1, read on the forward strand.
GGGACGGGTGGCCCTGATCCTGATCTACGCCTGGCACGGCCGGCAGAACGGCATGCCCGAAGGCGAACGCCGGCTGGTCGGTGGCTTTGTGGTCAGCACGCTGCTGTGGGTGCTCTCGGCACCGCTGCACGGGGCGGCCCAGTGGGGCCTGTGGATCGGGGCGCTGCTGCTGGACTTGGTGGTCAGCCTGTACGTCGAGTCCAGGTATCAGCGCGAACAGCCGCATCAGGAGCACTATCCGGAGCGGGTAGGCACGCTGATCATCATCTCGCTCGGCTCGGCCATCACCAACCTGGTGATCTCGGCCGGACACCAGCAGCTGCGCTTCAGCGACCAGCTGCCGATGCTGCTGGCTTTGGTATGCACCCTCGCCCTGTGGCGGATGTACTTCGACGAGGCCAACGGCCTGCCCGCCCGGCTGGCGGCGCAGCGCGGCCACCGCAGCACGCTGCTCAGCTGGACCTATGCCCACCTCCCACTGACCCTGGCCCTGACGGTGCTGGCGGTGGGCCTGGGCCTGGACATCCGCAGCGGGGACCGGTATTCGGCGCTGCAGGCCCAGGTGGTGATCAGCAGCTCGCTCGCCAGCGTGTTTCTGAGCCTGGTGCTGGTGCGGGTGCTGGCCGCGCAGCCATTGCGTCACGAGCCGGGGCTGGTCCGGACACCGCTGCACTTCAGCCTCAGCAGCGTGGCGCGGCTGGTCGGGGCCGGGCTGCTGCTGGGACTGCTGGCGCTGCATCTGCCCGCGCTGCCGTACATGCTGGGCGTCACGGGGCTCACGCTGGCGGTGGCGGTGGCCAGCTGGCGCGACCCGGTGCGCCAGAACCTGACCGAACTGGAAGAGCAGCTGGACCCCGGGCTGCCGCCCGGCTGAAACGCTAGGATGCCGGCATGGGACGGCTGATTTCAGCGGTGGTGGGGGTGCTGTTGCTGGCCATCCTGGCGCTGGCAGGCGTGTGGTTGCTGGGTCAGCTGCTGACCGGGCTGGGGGCCTTCGTGGTGGCCACGGCCGGGGTGCTGGGCGGCCTGCTGAAGTTCATGCTGGTGGCCGGGGTGCTGGGCGGCCTGGTGTACTTCCTGGCCAGCACGTGGCGGCGCGGCGTCTGAAGGCAGGCGGCCCGGCTCAGCCGAGTTCGTAGCGGTCCGGCGGGCGCAGGTACTCGCGCTCCGGGTCGTCCAGGCTGCCCACCTGCGGCAGGTGACCGGCGTTCTGGCGATCGTTGAGGCTGCGCAGCGCCCGGCGCAGAAACCAGCTGCTGCCCTCGGCCTGCAGGTCCGCGCCGGACGCGAGGTATTCCAGGGCGCGCGGGCCGTCGGCGCTGCCCAGCAGGCCCAGCGCGGCGGGGTTGTCGTGCAGGCGGGCCGTCACGGTGAGGCCGGGGGCAAACTCGAAGTCCCGGATGGCCTGCTCAGCTTCCTTGAGGTAGGGCTCCAGTGCCTGGGTCATGCCGTCAGCATTCTCCCGGAGGCCCCGGACCCACCACCCCGAACAATGTTCATGCTTGCCGGGGGTAACCGTTCCCCCAAAGTGACCGGGCAAACCCGGTAAGATAATGGACTGGAGCCCGTGACGCCACACGCTGGACGCACGGCGGAGGACCTTTGAGCTACTGGAGACGCACCATCAAGCCGCTGCTGGACGACGAGACCGGGACCCTGTTCAAGCAGGCTCCGGCCCGCGTCACGCTGGGCTTTCCCAACCGTTACTCGGTCGGCATGGCCAGCCTGGGCTATCAGGTCATCTACCGCCTGTTCAATCAGGTGGAGGGCGTGGCTTGTGAGCGGGCCTTCCTGCCGGACGACCCGGAGCTGTTCGAGACCCAGCACCTCAAGCGCGGCGAGGCGCTGCCCACCGTCGAGAGCGGGCGGGCGGCCGGCGACTGTGAGCTGCTGGCGCTGAGCGTCAGCTTCGAGCTGGACCTGACCAACATCATCCGGATGCTGGACCTGTGCAGCCTGCACCCGTTGCGTGACCAGCGCAGCGACGAGGACCCGATCATCATGATCGGCGGGCCGCTGACCAGCAGCAACCCCTACCCGCTGACCCCGTTTGCCGACGTGATCGTGATCGGGGACGGTGAGCAGGTGGTGCCGCTGATCGCCGCCGCACTGCGCGACGCCTCGTCCCGCGAGGACTTCTACGACCTGGTGGACGGCCTGCCGGGCATCTTCCTGCCGCAGCGCCACAGCCACGAGCCGCAGTGGGCCACCGCGCCCAAGGAGCTGCTGCCCGCCTACAGCCAGATCGTGACGCCGCACAGCGAGCTGAGCAACATGTTCCTGGTGGAAGCGCAGCGCGGGTGCCCGCGCCCCTGCACCTTCTGCCTGGCCCGCACCATGTACGGCCCCAACCGCAACAACCAGGGCCAGGAACTGCTGGACGTGATTCCCGACTGGGCCACCAAGGTGGGCCTGGTGGGGGCGGCGCTCTCGGACTTTCCGCACACCAAGATGGTGGGCCGCGCCCTGACCGACCGGGGCATCAAGCTGGGCGTCAGCAGCATCCGCGCCGACACGGTGGACGAGGAACTGGCGGCCATCCTGAAGGCGGGCGGCCTGCGGACCTTCACGGTCGCCTCCGACGCGCCCAGCGAGCGGCTGCGTCAGTGGCTCAAGAAGGGCATCACCACCGAAGACCTGCTCAAGACCGCCCAGATCAGCCGCGACCTGGGCTTCTCGGGCCTGAAGGTCTACATGATGATCGGGCTGGGGCCGGAGAACGACGACGACATCACCGAGCTGATCAGCTTCACCAAGGAGCTGGCGCAGATCAACCGCATCGCGCTGGGCATCAGCCCCTTTGTACCCAAACGCCACACTCCGCACTTCCAGGACAGCTTCGCCGGCATCAAGGTGATCGAGGGGCGCCTGAAGCGCATCCAGAAGGAGTTGCGCTCCACCGCCGAGTTGCGCAACGTGTCGGCCAAGTGGGCGTGGGTAGAGAGCGTCATCGCGCGCGGCGGGCCGGAGGTGGGCATGGCCGCCTATCAGATCTACCGCTCCGAGAGCATCGGTGCCTGGAAAAAGGCGCTGGACGATGTGGGCTGGGTGGACCCCTTCGCCAGCAATGAAAGCCGCATTGATCTGCCGGCCGGTCAGGTGGTCCACGGCCACTACGATGAACTGGCCGGACGTCAGGTCAGCAGCCACGCCGAGGGCCTGGCGATCTAAACCAGGAAGTACAGTCCGCACGCCTGTCCGATATCACCGTCGGACAGGCGTGCTGCTTTGAGGGCATGTCATGGTAAAGCTATATGGTGCAGTACGAGCCTATCCTTCAAACGTCCATGACTGCAAAATTCGGTATTGACTTGAAGAAGGCTAGAGAGCATCCCAGTTCCAAGTTACTAGATTTTGAGTTCTGGAGTGATGAACGCTGTGTTTTTGTCGCCGAACTCAAAACCATAACGCGGTACCCTCCCTCTGAGGAAACAGGATGGGACATTACCCACCACAGCCATGTCGAACTGAGCGCCGTCCGCACCGAAAACTCGCCAAACCGTGTCGCCAACCTCATTGGAAAAGCGTTCACTCAGCTTGAGTTGAGGCCAGAGCCCAAGTGGGTGATTCTGCTTAACGATGCCGACCTGAATCTGCTCGATCTGAAAGAAGCTGTCCAAGGCTACCTTGACTATCAGAGCTTAGCAGGCACAGTAGTAACAAATACCAGCTCAGCGCATGTCGCACAGCGGCTCAAGAAGACGCTCGCCCATCTCGATGCACTTCTTTGGATCGAACGTTCCACCTCACAGTATTCGTATTTCTGTATTAGCGAAGAGGGATTAGGAATTTATCAGCGATATTTTGCAAAAAAATCCCCAGCTGAAGTCCACTTCAGCTGGGGTGTATCGCCCTGATCCATCCTTGTGCCCACCCGGCCCTGACACTGCGGTGGCCACAGTGCTGAATGCCCCCACAAGGCAGTCTCAGTTCTTCCAATAAGTGTGATCTGTACGCCCGAAATCACAAGACCGCCGGCCCTCCCACCCCCGACCAGCAAGGCATATGATCGGCACAATGACGTCCTCCCCCGCCGGCCAGACTCCGCCGTCCCGCTTTGCCGCCCTCCGGCGCTGGCTGCTCGAAGAACAATCAAGCACCACCGAGCACCAGGGCTTCTACGAGGAGGAGCGGGCGGCGCGGGCGCAGAGCCACACCCACCCGTGGTGGAAGGTGATGTGTCTGACCGGCGTGGACTATTTCAGCACCCTCGGCTACCAGCCGGGCATCGCGGCGCTGGCGGCCGGCGCCCTGTCGCCGTTCGCCACGCTGGTGCTGGTGCTGGTCACCCTGTTCGGCGCGCTGCCGATGTACCGCCGGGTGGCCGAGGAGAGCCCGCACGGCGACGGCAGCATCAGCATGCTGGAACGGTTGCTGAGCTTCTGGCCCAGCAAACTGCTGGTGCTGGCCCTGATCGGCTTCGTGGCCACCGGCTTTGTCATTACCATCACCCTCTCGGCCGCCGACGCCGCCGCACACCTCACCGAGAACCCCTTCGTCAAGCCGTTCCTGAGCGGCGCCCAGCTGCCGGCCACCCTGGTGCTGATCCTGCTGCTGGGTGCGGTGTTCCTGAAGGGCTTCAAGGAGGCCATCGGCATCGCGGTGGGCATTGTGCTGCTGTACCTGGGCCTCAGCGCGGTGGTGGTGATCAAGGGCCTGCTGCTGGTGCTGGCCCAGCCGCAGGTGGTGCCGCACTGGTTCAGTGGGCTGGGGCAGCTGTACACCAGCCCGCTGGCGCTGATCGGGGCGGCGCTGCTGGTGTTTCCGCGGCTGGCGCTGGGCCTCTCCGGCTTCGAGACCGGCGTGGTGGTGATGCCGCTGATCCAGGGCGACCTGGGCGACCTGGAGTCCCAGCCGCGCGGGCGGATTCGCAACGGCAAGCGGCTGCTCACCACCGCCGCGCTGATCATGAGCGTTTTCCTGCTGGCCAGCAGCCTGGTCACCACCCTGCTGATTCCGGCGGCGGCCTTCTGGCCGGCCACCACCACCACCCGCACCATCAGCGCCCGCGACCTGGCCGCCGGCACCGGGCGCGTCGTGGTGGGCCTGGACGACAGCGCCAGTCCCCAGCAGGTCGTGGACCTGCCGCTGCCGGCCGGCGCGCGCGGCAGCTTTCCGGTGCAGGCGCAGACCGCCGGAGGGCCGGTGGCCCTGCAGGTGACGGTCACGCCGGGGCTGGACAACCCCACCGTGACGGTCGCGAAGCCGGCCGGAGCCGCGAACGGCCGCGCGCTGGCCTATCTGGCGCACCGCCGGCTGGGTGAGGTGTTCGGCACCGTCTACGACTTCAGCACCATCCTGATCCTGTGGTTTGCGGGGGCCAGCGCCATGGCCGGGCTGCTGAACATCGTGCCGCGCTACCTACCGCGCTACGGCATGGCCCCCGAGTGGACCCGCGTCAACCGCCCGCTGGTGCTGGTGTTCATCAGCATTGCCATCCTGGTCACGCTGGCCTTCCGTGCCAACGTGGACGCCCAGGCCGGCGCGTATGCCACCGGCGTGCTGGCCCTGATGACCAGCGCCGCCGTCGCCGTCACACTCTCAGCCTTCCGCCACCAGCAGAGACGGCTGGGCGTCATGTTCACGGTCATCAGCCTGATTTTTATCTACACGCTCACCGTCACGGTGCTGACCGACCCGGAGGGCCTGACCATCGCGCTGCTGTTCATCGCCGCCGTGCTGATGGTCAGCATCACCTCGCGGCTGCAGCGCTCATTCGAGCTGCGCGTGACCAATGTGGTGATGGACGAGTCGGCCACGGAACTGCTCAAGCGCTTTCCGGTGCACCCGCTGCGGCTGGTCGCGCACCGTCCGGGGCCGGCCAGTCAGGCGGAGTACCACAAGATCGAACTGCGCTCGCGCCAGATGGCCCACCTGCCGGACGAGGCGGATTTCGTATTTCTGGAGGTGGAGGTGGACGACGCCAGCGACTTCAGCGACGTGGTGGAGGTGACGGGCGTGCAGGTGGGCCGCTACAGCATCCTGCGGGCGCGCGGCTCCAGCGTGCCGAACAGCATTGCGGCGTTGATGCTGCACCTGCGTGGCAAGGGCGCGCCGCCACAGGTCTACATGCGCTGGAGCGAGGACAGCCCGCTGCATCTGGCGCTGCGCTTTGTGCTGGAAGGTGAGGGCGACGTACCGCCGCTGACCCACGAGATCCTGCGCCGGGCGGAACCGAACCGCGACCGTCGCCCCATCGTGCACGTGGGCGGCTGATCCGTTCTCGCCGGACGGCGGCGTTATGCTGACCGGCATGGACCTCTCTGCCATCCGCGCGCGCTTCCCCCAACTCGACGGCGATCTGGTGTACCTGGACAACGCGGCCGGCGGCCTGATGCCGGCCACCAGCATCCAGGCTATCCAGGAGTACCTCACGCGCTACGGCAGCATCAACAGCATGGCCGGGCACGTGCGCGGCGCAGAGGTGCTGGCCCTCAAGCAGCGGGCCCGCGCCGCCACGGCGCTGTTCCTCAATGCCCAGCCCCATGAAGTGGCCATCGGGCAGAGCGCCACTGCGCTGGCGTTCCGGCTGTCGGCGGCGTTTGCCCGGCTGTGGGGCAGTGGCGACGAGGTGATCATCTCCGAACTGGACCACGAGGCCGACGCCAGCCCCTGGCGCGAGCTGGAGCGCGTGGGCGTGACGGTGAAGGTCTGGCCCGCCCGCGACGACCTGACGCTGCACCCGGACGACCTGAAGCCGCTGCTCACGCCGCGCACCCGGCTGCTGGCCTTCACGGCCGCCTCCAACGCGCTGGGCGTGCGGACCCCGCTGCAGGAAGCGGCGCAACTGGCGCGGCAGAACGGCACCTGGACCATCGTGGACGCGGTGCATCTGGCGTCCCATGAGCTGCCGGACGTGCAGGCCTGGGGCCTGGACTTCCTGATGTTCAGCCCCTACAAGGTGTTCGCCCCCCACCTGGGCGCGCTGTACGTGCGCGGTGAGCTGCTGGCGGGCCTGCCGGTCCCCAAGCTGGAGTTCGTGGCCGACGACGACATCACCAAGCTGGAACATGGCACCCCGCAGTTCGAGCTGCAGGCCGGCTGGCTGGCCACCCTGGACTACCTGCGTGAACTGGGCGGGGCCGAGTCCCTGGACCGCGCCGCCCTGCAGGCCGCCTACGCCCGCATCCACGCGCTGGAAGCGCCGCTGGCCGAGCAGCTGCTTCAGGGCCTGCAGCGTCATCCGCAGGTCACGGTCTACGGCCCGCAGGCTGCGGACCAGCGGGTCGGGACGGTGGGCTTCCGGGTCAACGGCGAGACGCCCGATCAGACCGCCCACCGGCTCTCGGAGCGCGGCGTCAGCGTGGCCGCCGGGCACTTCTACGCGGTCATGCCGATCCGCAAGCTGGGCCTGTACCCGGACGGGCTGGTGCGCGCCAGCCTCGCCCACTACACTTCCGCAGACGACGTGGAGCGGCTGCTGGCCGCCCTCTGAGCACCAGCGGATAGGGGGCAGTCGGGAGCGTTACCGCTGCAGCGGAAGACGTTCAGGCGGCTCGGATTGGAGCGCGGGGACCCGCTGGGGACTGCACCGGCGCGTCGGCGCGGACAGGGTGTCCCCCGCCCTGGGCACGGCATCCGGCTGCCTGACCTCCTGAGCCGGAGGCCTGGAGGTCCTGCCTAGCTCCGGCCCAATTCACCAGCGCAGTGCTGCCTCCTGCCGCACCCTGGCCTCCGCTCCTCGTTCTGCTTCAGCCGTGCATCTCGCCCTCGCGGCTCTCGGTGCCGGCCAGCTCGGTGGAGTGGTTCGCCTGCGCCGGTGTGGGCACCTGCGCCGGAAGAACCGCGTCGCCGTCCACCTCGTCGGCCCAGACGCGCATGTGCACCAGCCGGGCATTGCCAAAGGCGGTGTTGAAGGCGGTGTCTGAGGCGTCCCGGCCGGTGGCGATCAGCACCCGCCCGGCCCGGGGGACGTTGTGGCGGGCATCGAAGGTGCGCCACGCCCCGTCCACCCAGGCCTCGAACCAGGCGTGGAAGTCCATCGGCCGCCCGTCCTGCGGCACCCCGACGTCCGGCAGGTAGCCGCACACATAGCGGGCCGGAATGTTGAGGGCGCGGCAGTAGGCCACCCCCAGGTGGGCAAAGTCGCGGCACACGGCCACGCCGCTCTGGTACGCCTGGCTGGCGGTGGTGGCGCTGGTGCTGCCCGCGCCGTACCGCAGCGTGCCGTGCAGATGGTCGCAGATCGCCTGCACCTGCATCCAGCCGGCCGGCACACTCCCGAAGCGCTGCCACGCCTCCGGGGTCAGCAGGTCCGAGTCCACATAGCGGCTGGGCAACAGGTACTGCAGCAGCTCGTCCGGCAGCCGCTCCACAGGGGTGCCGGGCAGACCGCTCAACACCGGGTCGCGGCGGCTGGGCACGTCGGCCAGCAGGTCGTGGGTGATCCGCAGGCGGCCGGGCGGTGCCAGCACCCGCCACACCACGTTGCCGAAGGCGTCCATGTAGCTGCTGGTCTGGGCCAGCGGCAGGTCCGGGCTGAGCTCGCGGCGCTGCGCCACGATGCGCTGGCCCGGGCGATCGCGCGGCTCCACCACAAACAGCATCGGGGTGGCGTAGCTCAGCTCGAACTCGAACTCGAAGCCGGCCCGGACCCTCAGAACGTCCGGATTGCGGCGGCGGGGCTGTGGGCTCAGGCTGGTCGTCTCGCCGTCCGTCATCTCATCATGGTACGGGGCGGCCTGGCCGGGCAACGCTGGGCGTTCATCCGGAACCTACATCAAGCGTTCAGGTTCTCATGCCGCCGGACGGGCGGTTATCGCACTTCCGCTACTTTTCCTGAGTGTGGTCATGTTAGGATATGGGCGCGAGGCGGCGCAGCGGCGTCCCCTATCTGCCCCCCATCTGGAGTCACATGGATTACTACGAATTGCTTGGCGTGGCCCGGACGGCGGGCGCCGACGAGATCAAGAGTGCGTATCGCAAACTGGCCCTGAAGTACCACCCGGACCGCAACAAGGAGGCCGGGGCGGCCGAGCAGTTTGCGCGGATCAATGAGGCGTATGCGGTGCTGAGTGACGGCGACAAACGCGCCCACTACGACCGCTTCGGCTCGGCCCCGTCGAGCGGCATGCCAGGCGATCCGTTCGGCGGGCAGGGCTTCGACCCGATGGACATCTTCGAGCAGCTGTTCGGGGGTGGCATGTTCGGCGGGCGCGGCGGCCGGCGCGGCCCGGCGCGCGGCGACGACTTGGAAACCGAGTTACGGGTCACGCTGGAGCAGGCGCGCGAGGGTGCGGAAGTGCAGGTGCAGGTGGACCGCCTGACCGAGTGCGAGCACTGCCACGGCAGCCGCAGCGAGCCGGGCGGCAGACCGCCCAAGACCTGCACCACCTGTGGTGGAGCGGGCGCGGTGCAGGCGCAGGCCCGCACCATCTTCGGCAACGTGATGACCCAGCAGCCGTGCCCGACCTGCCGCGGTGAGGGCGTGATCATTGAGGACCCCTGCACCGTCTGCCGGGGCCGCGGCCGCACGCTCAAGGCCGAGAGCGTCACCATCAAGCTGCCGCGCGGCATTGACGAGGGCTACCGCATCCGGGTGGCCGGCATGGGCAACGAGGGGCCGGGCGGCAGCGGCGACCTGTACGCGCACATCGAGATGGAGCCGCACCCGGACCTGCGCCGTGAGGGCGAGCATCTGGTGTATGTGGCGCGCGTGCCGTACCCGCGCATGGTGCTGGGCGGGCGCCTCACGGTGCCGACGCTGGACGGCCCGCAGGAGCTGGAGGTCAAGCCCGGTACCCAGCACGGCGAGATGAGCCGCCTGCGTGGGCTGGGCATGCCGCGCCTGCAGGCCAGCGGCACCGGCGACCTGGTGGTGGTGTACGAGATCGACGTGCCGAAGCCGGGGCAACTGAACACCGAGGCGCGCGAGGCGCTGCACAGCTACGCCCACCACATCGGGGACGACGTGCACGAGCACAAGGAAGGCTTCTTCGAGCGCATCGGGAAGGTCATCCGGGGCGAGTAACGGCCAGAAAAGCGGGCGGGGCACACGTTGCCCCGCCCGCGCTCTTGTTGGTCAGTCCGCCGCCACCGCCACCGGGTGCAGCGTCACCGGCACGCCCACCACCGCCGCGTTGCCGGTCAATTCATCGAGCTGCTCGTGGTCGGTCAGGTCATTGAGGCTGACGCCAGCGTGCTGCTGCGCCACCCCCTGCCGCACCCCGGCCCGGCCGTGCCCGTAGCCGTGCGGCAGGCTCACCACCCCCGGCATCAGGTCATCGGTCAGCTGGACCGGCACCGTGACCGCCCCGACCCGAGAGCGCACCTCCACCGGCTGCCCGTCGGTCACGCCGAAGCGCTGGGCGTCCTGCGGGGTCAGCATCAAGGTGCAGCGCTCCGGCCCGCGCATCAGACGCGGCACGTTGTGCATCCAGCTGTTGTTGCTGCGCAGCTCGCGCCGCCCGATCAGCAGCAGGGGCGGCAGCGGCTCCTGCAGGCTGGCTTCCAGGCGCGCCACGTCCGCCAGCAGCGCCACTGGAGCCAGCTGCAGCCGGCCGTCGGCGGTCAGCAGGCGCTCCGGGAGGCACGGCTGCAACGGGCCGTAATCCACGCCGTGCGGGTGGGCACGCAGCTCTTCCAGGCTGGTCTTCCGGGGGCCGTGACGCAGCCCCAGGTCCAGCCGGGCGGCCGGGTCCTTGCCCTTCTCGCCGCTCAGCCGCTCGCGCAGTCCCTCGAAGATCTGCCAGTCGTAGCGCTGCTCCGGCCCGATGGGCAGCAGCGGGTCGTTGATGCGGGCGGTGTTGCGCACCGCGAAGTGGTGGAAGATCACGTCGTAGTGCTGCGTCTCCAGGCCCACGGCCGGCGGCAGGATCACGTCGGCGTGCCGGGTGGTCTCATTGAGCCAGGGGTCAATGCTGACCATGAAGTCCAGGCCCGCAAGCGCCCGGTCCAGCTGAGCGCCGTTGGGCGTGCTGAGCACCGGATTGCCCGCCACCGTCACCAGCGCCCGCACCTGCCCCTCGCCGGGCGTCAGCATCTCCTCGGCCAGCGCCGCCACCGGGAGCTCCCCGTCGAACTCCGGCAGGCCGCGCACCCGGCTGGACCAGCGTCCGTGGTGCGTCTGGCCCGGCTGCGCCCGCTGCAGCAGGTCGAAGGCGGGCCGGGGGAACATGGCGCCGCCCTCGCGGTCCAGGTGGCCGGTCACGGCGTTCAGGGCGTTCAGCAACCACTGGCACAGCCCGCCGAACCGCTGGATGCTCAGCCCGATGCGCCCGTAGATCACGGCGCGGGGCGTGCCGGCGAACTCGCGGGCCAGCCGCCGGATGGTGGCCGCGTCCACCCCAGTGCGCCCGGCCACCCGCTCGGGCGGATAGGCGGCCGCTGCGGCCTTCAGGGCGTCCAGGCCATCAGTGAAGCTGGCCAGTGACTCCAGCCGCTCCAGGCCCTCCTCGAAGATCACCTGCAGCAGCGAGAGCAGCAGCAGCGCGTCGGTGCCGGGCCGGATGAAGTGATGCTCGCTGGCCAGGGCCGCCGTCTCGGTGCGGCGCGGGTCCAGCAGCACCACCCGGCCGCCCCGGGCGGTGATGGCCTTCAGCCGGCCGCGCATGCCCGGCGCGGTCATGATGCTGCCGTTGCTGGCCAGTGGATTGGCCCCCAGCATCAGGAAGAACTCGGTGCGGTCAATGTCCGGGATCGGCAGCATCAACGGATGGCCCAGCATCTCGGCGGCGGCGTAGTGGTGCGGCAGCTGGTCGATGCTGGTGGCGCTGTAGCGGTTGCGGCTGCCCAGCGCACGCAGCAGCCCGCCCGCGCTGAGCAGGGTGCCGCTGTTGTGGACGCTGGGGTTGCCCTGGTAGGTGGCCACCGCGTCGGGGCCGTACTGGGCCTGGACGCGCCGCAGTTCGGCGGCCACCAGATCCAGCGCCTCGTCCCACTCCAGTTCCTGCCACCCCTCCCCCACCCGCCGCAGCGGACGCTTCAGCCGGTCCGGGTCGGCGGCCAGATCGGCCAGCGCCGCCCCCTTGGGGCAGATGTGGCCGTGGCTCAGCACGTCCTGGGCGTCCCCCCGGATGTCGGTGACCCGGCCGCCCTGCACCGTGATCTCCAGGCCGCAGATGGCTTCACAGAGGTTGCAGGCGCGGTAATGGGGGCCGTCGGTGGGCTGGGTCATGTCAGGGCTCCTTTGGGGCAGAGCCAGCGGCGAGAGAGAACTGGCTCAGGTGGTTCATCACGTTCAGGTGGATATGGTCATTCTGCACCGAAGAGCTCCAGGGTGGCTCGACGAACATGGACCAGCGTTTCCGGCCGCTCAGGTCCCAGGCCGCCAGTTCCAGTTCCGCAGCCATCAGCACCACCTCGCCCTGCCGGTCCCACCACCAGAACCCCACCTCGGTGTGATCCTCCCACAGCCGAACCGGCGGGTCGTCCAGCCGGTACGCCAGCAGGCGTTCTCCCGCCCCGATCAGCACCAGACCCGTCTCCGGGACGATCAGCACACCGGGGTCGAAGCCCGGCACGTCCGGGGCGGAGCGCTGGGCCACAAAGAGTGCGGGCCAGCCGCCTCCGTCCGGAGTGACCGCCGCGCAGAACAGGGCCCCGTCCTCGTCCTGTCGGCCGTTCAGGTGGCCGTGGGTCTCGGCCAGATCCGACCGCTGCATCAGCTGATCCAGGTGGGCCGGAACGACACCCTGCCACAGCTGGACCGAGAACCGGCCGATCTGGACCCTCACCGGCTGGTCCGCAGGAGCCGCATGAAGGCAGACCGCATGTTCCTCCTCTTCAGCGCCAGCTGGTGAGTTCGGGCGTCAGGTGGGCGGTCTCATTGAAGCTGTCCAGGCTGACTCGGCCCGCCCCGTAGGTGAGCCGGGTGATGCTGGCGTTGCGGACCCGCCAGTTCAGCTGCAGCGCGGCGGCGTCCGGAGCGTCCAGCACGGTGGCCACGATCAGCCCGATCACGCCGCCGCTGGTGAACACCAGCACCGTGCTGCCACCCGGCCCCTCCAGGATGTCCCGCGCCGCCGCCCGCACCCGCCCCCGGAAGTGCGCCCAGCTCTCCACCGAGTCGTGCTGCACCTCACCGCGCAGGTAACTGGCCGTCAGGTGTTCCAGCATCCGCTGGAAGTAGCGGTTACGGTCCGGCGAGTCGCGGCGGATCTGGTAATCCTGCATCAGCGCCGCGAACGGCTCGTCCTGCCGCGCCAGCAGCGGGGCCAGCGTCTGCACGATGCCATCTCCGTCGTACTCGGCCAGCCGGGCATCCTCGCTGGCGGCGGGCCAGTCCTGCCCGGCCGCCTGGGCCGCCAGTTCCGCGCTGCGCCGCTGGCGCACCATCGGGCCGTGCAGCACCCGCGTGGGCCGCACTCTGGCCTCCGCCAGAAAGCGGCCGACCGCCCCGGCCTGCTGCTCACCCAGCGCCGAGAGCCGGTCGGTGTCGGCCTCGAAGGGGGTGGCCTGACCGTGCCGGACCAGCAGCAGGGTGCTCACGCGCCGGCCTCGATCTGCCGCCACGCTTCCCGCATCAGCGCCTGGGCCTGCTCGCCCAGCCGGGCGAAGCGTTCGTCCTGCGTCTGGCCGGCGTGGTAGCGGGCGTAGATCTGCTGCAGGATGACCGCGAGTTTGAACACGCCCAGCACCTCGTACCAGCGGATGTTGGAGAGGTCGCGGCCCGACTGCTGCCGGTAGCGCTCCAGGACCTGCTCGCGGCTATAGAAGCCCTGATCGGCGGCCGGCGCTCCGATGGGACTGCGCTGATGGTCCGGGAAGCCGCGCTGGGTCCAGTAGCACAGCGTCAGGCCCAGGTCCACCAGCGGGTCGCCGATGGCCGTCATCTCCCAGTCGAGCAGCGCCACCACCCGGCCCGGGTCTGCACGGTCCAGCATCAGGTTGTCCAGCTTGAAGTCGTTGTGGACCAGCGTGTGCGCCGACTCGGGCGGCACCTCGGCCGTGAGCCACTGGATCACCCGCGCCGCCTCCGGGGCCGGGTGCGTTTCGGCCCGCTGCCAGCGCCCGGCCCAGCCCTCCACCTGCCGGCGGTTGAAGCCGTCCGGTTTGCCCAGTCCCTCCAGCCCACTGACCTGAATGTCAATGGCGTGCAGGCGGGCCAGGGTGTCCACCAGCGCCTGCGAAGCCCGCTGCGGGGCGTCCGGCACCCCGGCGTACTCCTGGGGCATGCGGGTGCGGATGATCACGCCCTCGCGCCGTTCCATCAGAAAGAACGGGACCCCCAGCACGCCTGGGTCCTCGCACAGCAGCACCGGGCGCGGCGCTTCCGGAAATACCGGATGGATGCGCTCCAGCAGGTGGTACTCGCGCACCATGTCGTGGGCTTTGGGCGCCACCGGCCCCATCGGGGCGCGGCGCAGCACGTAGGCCTGACCGCCCGCCTGCAGCAGATACGTCAGGTTGCTGTGCCCGCCGGGAAACTGGCGCAGGCTCAGGTTGTCGCTGCCGGGCAGGCGGCCGTTCAGGTACGCCCGCAGCCGCTCCAGGTCCAGCTCCTCACCGGGACGCACCGGGGCGGTGTCGCTGCCGGCCTGCAGCTCAGGCACGTCCGGCGCCCTTCTCGTGCATCTCCTGCAGCAGGGCCATCGCCTTGACCCGCATCTTGCGCATCATGCCCAGCCAGCCCTGGTAGTCGGCGGCCTTGTACTGAAAGCCCTTCAGGGTGGTGGGGTGGGTGGTAATCAGGAAGCGTTCCTCCGCGAGCGCCGCCACCACCGCGTCGGCCAGCTGATCGGTGCTGATGGCCGTCTGCTGCAGGAAGGGCGCGTTCTCGATCATCGGGGTCCAGACGCCCTCCGGGCACAGGCAGCTGACCCGGATGCCCCGGTCGCGGTAGGTGATGTCCAGCCACTCGGCGAACGCCAGGGCCGCGTGCTTGGTGACGGCGTAGGGGGCGCTGTGCAGCTCAGTCAGCAGGCCGGCGGCCGAGGCGGTGTTGAGCAGGTAGCCCTCACCGCGCTCCAGCATCCGGGGCACCAGGTGGCGGGCCGCCCAGACGTGGCTCATCACGTTGATCTCGTGGATGCGCTGCCAGATGCGGTCCGGCGTCTCCGGCCCCTCGCCGACCGCGATGCCCGCGTTGCTGCAGAACAGGTCGATGGGGCCTTCCTGCGCCTCCACGTCCTCGATCAGCCGCTGGATGTCCTCTTCCTTCAGCACGTTGACCGGCACGAAGCGCGCCCCGATCTCCGCGGCCTTCTGGGCACCCATTTCGGCGTTCAGGTCGGCGGCCACCACCCGGCCGCCCAGCTGCGCGAAGCGGGTGGCCAGCGCCAGCCCGATGCCGGACGCGGCCCCCGTCACCACAATCACCCGGCCCTGCGGCGTGAACCCTTCAGTCGGCACTGACCGCCTCCTTCGCCGGGCGGTAGGGCCGCAGCTCCTCCTTCGTGACGGTCTCCAGGTGCACCGCGTCCGGCCCGTCCGCGAGGCGCAGGGTCCTGGCCTGGGCGTACATGTTCGCCAGCGGGGTGTCCTGGCTGACGCCGGCTCCGCCGTGCACCTGAATGGCCCGGTCAATGACGGCCAGCGCCACGTTGGGGGCCACCACCTTGATGGCCGCGATCTGCTTGCGGGCCGCCTTGTTGCCCACCGTGTCCATCATGTGGGCTGCCTGCAGCGTCAGCAGCCGCGCCTGATCGATCTCGATGCGGCTCTGCGCGATCATCTCGCGCACGGTGCCCTGCTCGATCAGCCGCTTGCCGAAGGCGGTGCGCGACCCGGCCCGCCGGATCATCAGCTCCAGCGCCCGCTCCGCCTGCCCGATCAGGCGCATGCAGTGGTGGATGCGCCCCGGCCCCAGCCGCCCCTGCGCGATCTCGAAGCCGCGCCCCTCGCCCAGCAGCATGCTGCTGGCCGGCACCCGCACGTTATTGAAGGTCACCTCGGCGTGGCCGTGCGGCGCGTCGTCGTAGCCGAACACGGTCAGCATCCGCTCGATGGTGACGCCCGGCGCGTCCAGCGGCACCAGAATCATGCTCTGCTGCAGGTGCCGCGGGCCATCCGGGTCGGTCTTGCCCATGAAGATGCCGACCTTGCAGCGCGGGTCGCCGGCGCCGCTGGTCCACCACTTGCGCCCGTTGATCACGTACTCGTCGCCATCGCGGCGGATGCTGCTCTGGATGTTGGTGGCGTCCGAGGAGGCCACCTCCGGCTCCGTCATGGCAAAGCAGCTGCGGATTTCGCCGTTTAGCAGCGGCTGCAGCCACTGCGCCTGCTGCTCCGGGGTACCGTAGCGCACCAGCACCTCCATGTTGCCGGTGTCGGGGGCGTTGCAGTTGAACAGTTCCGGCGCCCACCACACCCGGCCCATCGTCTCGCACAGCGGCGCGTACTCCAGGTTGCTCAGCCCCGCCCCGAAGCGGCCCTCCGGGTCCGACTCGCGCGGCAGGAACAGGTTCCACAGCCCCTCGGCGCGCGCCTGCGTCTTGAGCTCCTCGATCAGCGGCACATGCTCCCAGCGGTTGCCCGCGTTCACCTGCCGCTGGAACTCGGCCTCCTGGGGATAGACATGCTGCTGCATGAAGCGCTCCAGGCGCGTCTGCAGCTCGCGGGTGCGGGGCGACACTTCGAATAGGGTCATGCGGAACTCCTTGCGGGAATGACGCGCTTGGCCCGCCCCAAGCAGGCTGGCCACGGCAGATGGAAAGACGCCGCCATCTTACGACGCGACGCCCTGAATTTGTACCCGGTCAAATCAACGGGCGTCCCGGTCGGCCACCACCAGCAGCAGGGCGCCCAGCATCGCCAGATTCTTCAGAAAGTGGATGCGCTGGCCTTCGCGCTGCTCGGCCGGCGCGTTCCAGTAGGCGTGGCCCACGATGGTGGTGGGCAACAGCAGCGCGGCCAGCGTCAGCGCGCTGCTGCGCGGGGCCAGCCCGGCGGCCAGCATCGCCCCGGCCCCGGCCATCAGGCCACCATTGATGCGGGTCAGCAGTTCCGGCTCCGGCAGCCCGGCCCGCTCCACCAGCCGGGCGCGGCCCGCCGGACGCTGCACCGATTCCAGGCCACTCTGCACGAAGATGGCCGCCAGCGCCGCTCGACCGGCGAACTTGAGGATGTTCATGCCGCCATGCTGGCAAATTCTCCGGCCGGATAAAAGCAGGACAGCCTTAGCGCTTTGTCGGGGTTCCCGGCTACGGTTACGCCTGCGGCTCGATGATGACCTTGCCGGTGGTCTTGCGGGCCAGGATGTCGCGGAACGCCTGCGCCGACTGCGCCAGCGGGTAGCTGGGGCCCACCTGCGGGCGCAGCCGACCGCTCTGCACCAGCGGCCCGAACACGGCCATCGCCTCGCGCACCACGCCCGGCTCGCCCAGCATGCTCGACAGCCACACGCCGGTCACGCTCAGGTTCTTCTTCATCAGCGTGACCGCGTCCACCGTGGCGCGCTCGCCGCTGGCGCTGCCCACCACCATCACGCGGCCCCGGTTGGCCATCATCTGCAGGCTGCGCCCGAACATCTCGCCGCCGGTGATCTCCACCAGCAGGTTCACGCCCTGGCCGCCGGTGACCTCGCGCACCGCCTCCACGATGTCGGGGCGCTCCGAGACCAGGGTGGTCTGGGCGCCCAGCTCACGGGCCAGGCTCAGCTTCTCCTCGCTGCTGGCCAGCGCCACCACGTTCAGCTCCATGGCGCGCGCCAGCTGGATCAGCGCGGTGCCGAGCGCGCCCGCCGCGCCCTGCACCAGCACCGTCTCGCCGGGGCGGGCGTGGCCCAGCGTCACCAGCGTGATGTACGCGGTGTAGTAGCTGACCGGGAAGGCGGCGGCCTCGGGGGCACTCAGGCCATCCGGCACCGGCACCACCGTCTGGGCCGGCACCACCGCGTACTCGGCCAGGCCGCCGCGCCCGGCGAGCGCCGCGACCCGCTGCCCCACCTGCAGGCCCTTCACGCCAGGGCCGAGCTGGTCCACTGTGCCGGCGAATTCCATGCCGGGCGTCAGCGGCGTCTGGGTGCGGGTCAGGTACTGGCCCTTGACCGCCAGCACGTCGGCGAAGTTGATGCCCACCGCCTCCACCTTCAGGCGCACCTGCCCCTCGCCCGCTTCCGGAACGGGCACGTCACGCAGCTGCATCACGTCCGGCTCGCCGACCTGCTCCACCCAGATGGCCTTCATGGTTGTCATGGATGAGAGTGTAGCGGCCGGGCGTCCACACCGACCATAAATTATTTGACTCAGCCCAAGAACTCGTGGAAGCATGGCCCGGTACACCCCAAACCGCTGGCCCTCAGGGGGGCCGTTTTCTGCGCGATCACGCTGCAAGGAGAACCATGAGCATCGTTGAACAGAGCCGACAGGACGACGTCCTGATCCTGACCATCCAGAACCCGCCGGTGAACGCCTTCGGGGTGGGCGTGCCGGAGGGCCTGCACGCCGGCCTCGACGTCGCCGCGTCGGACGACAGCATTCGCGCCGTCGTGATCATCGGCGGCGGGCGCACCTTCGTGGCCGGCGCCGACATCCGCACCTTCGACCTGCCGCGCGAGCAGACCCCCGACCTGCGCGGCACGGTGGACCGGCTGGACCGCTTCGAGAAGCCGACCGTCGCGGCCATCCACGGCACCGCGCTGGGCGGCGGGCTGGAGCTGGCGCTGGCCTGCAGCTACCGGGTGGCGGTGCCGGACGCCCAGCTGGGCCTGCCGGAAGTGAAGCTGGGCGTGCTGCCGGGCGCGGGCGGCACCCAGCGGCTGCCGCGCGTGGTGGGCGTGCAGCGGGCGCTGGAGATGATGCTCAGCGGCACCCCGGTGCGGGCCGACGAGGCTGCTCAGTTGGGGCTGGTGGATCAGCTGGTGCAGGGCGACCTGCTGACGGGCGCGGTGCAGTTTGCCCGCGAACACGCGGACGCCCGTCCGCTGCCCCGCGTGTCGGAGCGGCAGGCCGAGGGCGGCAGCCCGGAGGTGTTCGCGGCGGCGCGGGCCGGGCTGCAGAAGACCCACCGGGGCCAGCTGAGCCCCGGCTTCATCGTGGACCTTGCCGAGATGGCCGCCACGCAGCCGTTCGAGCAGGGCTGGGACGCCGAAGCGCGCCTCTTCATGCAGGCCAAGGACAGCCCGCAGAGCCGCGGCCTGCGGCACATCTTCTTCGCGGAGCGCGAGGCCGGCAAGATTCCCGGGCTCGGCAAGGACACCCCGCAGACCGAGATCCGGACGGCCGGCATCATCGGCGCCGGGACCATGGGCGGCGGCATCGCCATGAACTTCCTGAACGTGGGCATTCCCGTCACCATCGTGGAGACCAGCCAGGAGGCGCTGGACCGGGGCCTGAGCGTGGTGCGGCGCAATTACGAGAACACCGCGAAGAAGGGCCGCATGACCATGGAAGACGTGGAGCGGCGCATGGCGCTGCTCACCCCCACCCTGAACATGGAGGACCTGAAGGACGCCGACATCATCATCGAGGCGGTCTTCGAGAACATGGACGTGAAGAAGGACATCTTCACGCGGCTGGACGGCATCGCCAAGCCCGGGGCGATCCTGGCCACCAACACCAGCACCCTGGACGTGAATGAGATCGCCAGCGTGACCAGCCGTCCGGAGAGCGTGATCGGGCTGCACTTCTTCAGCCCGGCCAACGTGATGCGGCTGCTGGAGATCGTGCGGGCCGACAAAACGTCCCAGACGGTGCTGGCCACCAGCATGGCGCTGGCCCGGCGCATCAAGAAGGTGGGCGTGGTGGTGGGCGTCTGCGACGGGTTCGTGGGCAACCGGATGGTGCACCGCTACGGCGACGAGGCCCGGAAACTGGTGGAGGAAGGCGCGCGCCCGCAGGACGCCGACGCCGCCATGCACGCCCTGGGTCTGCCGATGGGCCCCTTCGAGATGTCCGACATGGCCGGCCTGGACGTGGGCTACCTGATCCGCCAGCATCAGGCGAAGGTGGCGGGGGCTCCAAAGCCGGACGGCTGGCTGGACCGCATCGTGGAGCAGGGGCGCAAGGGCCAGAAGACGCAGGCGGGCATTTACGACTACCCGGATGGCCGCAAGCCGGTGCCGGCCGCCAGCACCGACGAGCTGCTGAGCACCTACCGCCAGGAAAAGGGCCTGACCCCGCGTGAGGTGACCCAGGAGGAGGCCACCAAACGTCTGGTCTACAGCCTGGTGAACGAGGGCGCCCAGATTCTGGACGAGGGCATCGCCCAGCGCGCCAGTGACATTGACGTGATCTATGTGTACGGCTACGGCTTCCCGGCCTACCGGGGCGGCCCGATGCAGTACGCCGACGAGCAGGGGCTGCAGAATGTGGCGGCCGATCTGGAACGCTACGGCCAGACGCCCGCACCGCTGCTGAAGCGGCTGGCGGAGGAAGGCAAGACCTTCAGCAGCTACGACCGCGAGCGGACCAGAGGCTGAGGCCGAACCCTGCTGCCAGACAGGTGAACCCATGACCCAGCCGCTGACCGTACGTGTCCTGACCTCCTCCGAAGCCCAGGTGCTCTCGAACGTGGCGCCAGAGGTGTTCGATGGCCCGGTCAACCCCGCCTACACCGCCGAGTTCTTCGCCGACCCCCGGCACCATCTGGCGGTGGCGCTGGACGGTGACCTGGTGGTGGGGATGGCCGGCGGGGTCCATTACCTGTATCCGGACAAGCCGCCGGAACTGTTCATCAATGAAGTGGCGGTGAGCCCGGCGTACCAGGGCCAGCGTCTGGGCCGAGGCATGATGGACGCGTTGCTGGCGCACGCCCGCACCCTGGGCTGCGTGGCCGCCTGGGTGCTGACCGAGGCCGACAACACGGTGGCCCGGCACCTCTACGCCTCCGCCGGAGGGCTGGAAGCCGGGTGCCAGATCTTCGTGATGGCGCTGGAGGAGGGGCCCCGTGGGGAAACCTAAATCCAGATACGTTGCCAAGGCCATCCCAGGCAGAGGCTGGCGCATCTGGAATACAAAAACAAACCGGTTCTGGGGCGAAGTCTATGCGCAGCCACCTGAAGCGCTCCTCCAGGAATTGAATGGTCAGCGGCGTCCGCCACAGCTCGTCACCCTCAACAAGCTTCTTAAACAATAGGTGTCCAAGGAGTTTCCTATGCCCGAAGCAGTCATTGTTTCCACCGCCCGCACCCCCATCGGCAAGGCCTACCGCGGCTACCTCAACGACACCCACGGCTCCGACATGGGCGCCCATGCCGTGATGCACGCCGTCCAGCGGGCCGGGGTGGACCCGTCCGAGGTCGAGGACATCATCTTCGGGGCCGGCAACCCGGAGGGCGCCACCGGCAGCAACATCGCCCGGCAGATCGCGCTGCGCAGCGGCTTCCCGGTGACGGTGGCCGGCGTGACGGTCAACCGCTTCTGCAGCAGCGGCCTGCAGACCATCGCCATGGCCGCCCACAGCGTGCGCGCCGGCGAGGGTGAGGTGATCGTGGCGGGCGGTCTGGAGAGCATCTCGCTCACCCAGAACGAGCACGCCAACCAGTACCGGCTGCGCGGCGAGTGGCTGATGCAGCACAAGCCGGAAATCTACATGCCGATGCTCCAGACGGCGGAAGTGGTGGCGCGGCGCTACAACATCGGCCGCGAAGCGCAGGACGAGTATGCCCTGATGAGCCAGCAGCGCACGGCCGCCGCGCAGCAGGCCGGGCTGTTCGAGCACGAGATCGTGCCGTACACCGCCACCATGAAGGTGCAGGACAAGGCCACCGGCCAGATCAGCGACCGCGAGGTGACGCTGAAGCTCGACGAGGGCAATCGCCCGGACACCACCCTGGAGGGCCTGAGCAAGCTCAAGCCGGTCATCGAGGGCGGCACCATCACCGCCGGCAACGCCTCGCAGCTGAGCGACGGGGCGGCAGCCGTGGTGGTGATGAGTGACGACGTGGCGCGTGAACGTGGTCTGCAGCCGCTCGGCATCTTCAAGGGCTTTGCCGTTGCCGGCTGCGAGCCGGACGAGATGGGCATCGGGCCGGTGTTCGCGGTCCCGAAGCTGCTCAAGCGCCACGGCCTGAGCGTGGGCGACATCGGCCTGTGGGAGCTGAACGAGGCCTTTGCCGTGCAGGGCATCTACTGCCGCGACCGGCTGGGCATTGACCCGGAGATCTACAACGTGGACGGCGGCAGCATCAGCGTGGGCCACCCCTACGGCATGAGCGGCGCCCGCCTCACTGGGCACGCCCTGCTGGAAGGCAAGCGGCGCGGCGTGAAGTACGTGGTGGTCACCATGTGTGTGGGCGGCGGCATGGGGGCGGCGGGGCTGTTCGAGGTGCTGTAGGTGCTGAAGATCGGCTCGGTGGTGTGGGGGGTCCGGGACATGCAGGCGGCCATCCGCTTCTGGTCGGCGGCCCTGGACTACGCGCCGCTGCGTGACCCGAACGACGACTGGGCCATCCTGGTGCCCAGGAGTGGCTCCGGGCCGCAGCTGGCGCTCAAGCTCGTCACGTCCGGCGTCCACACCCACACCCGCCACCACCTGGACCTGTACGCCGACGATCAGGCGGCCGAGGTGGAGCGGCTGCTGGCGCTGGGTGCCCAGCGAGTGGACTGGCGGTATGGTCCCGAAGCCGATTACGTGGTGCTGGCCGACCCGGACGGCAACCGGTTCTGCGTCATTGACAAATCCTGACCCGGCAGGCCTACGGGCCTGCCCCCGTTCTTGTGGAGGTTTCCCTATGCCCCTGGACCCTGTCTTTAAAGAAGTGCTGCTGCAGATGGCCGCCGCGCCGCAGCCGAGCGGCCTGGACGAGATGCGCGCGATGGTGCTGGCCAACTCGGCCCGGCTGCCGAGGCGCCCGGTGAGCATCGGCGCGGTGCGCGACCTGAGCCTGCCCGGCCCCGCCTCCGAGCTGCCGGCCCGGCTGTACACCCCGGCGGGCGAGGCCCCCGCGTCCGGCTGGCCCCTGACCGTCTTCTACCACGGCGGCGGCTTCGTGGCGTACAGCATCGAGACGCACGACAGCGTGTGCCGCGAGCTGTGCGCGGCAGCCGAGACGGCGGTGCTGAGCGTGGAGTACCGGCTGGCCCCCGAACACCCCTTCCCCGCCCCGGTGGACGACGCCTACGCCGCGCTGCTGTGGGCCGCCGAGCATGCCCGCGAACTGGGCGCCGACCCGTCGCGGCTGGCGGTGGCCGGCGACAGTGCAGGAGCCAGCCTGAGCATCGCCGTGACGCAGCGCGCCCGTGACGAGCACGGCCCGGCGCTGAAGGCGCAGCTGCTGATCTACCCGGCCACCGACTTCTCCGGCACCGCCCACCCCTCGCGCCAGGAGAACGGCCAGGGCTACTTCCTGACCGAGGAGCGGATGCGCTTCTTCGGGCAGATGTACCTCACCGACCCGGAGCACGCGGCGCACCCGCACGTCAGCTCGCTGCACGCCGACCTGAGGGGCCTGCCGCCCGCGCTGGTCATGACCGCCGAGTTCGACCCGCTGCGCGACGAGGGCAAGGCCTACGCCGACGCCCTGAACGCGGCCGGTACCCGCGCCGAGTACCTGCCGGGCCCCGGCATGATCCACGGCTTCGTGAACATGACCGCGCTGTCACCTGCGGCCGCCTCGCTGCTGGACCAGGGTGCGGCGTGGCTGAAGCGTGAGCTGAGCTGAGATGGCCCCCTTCCTGAGCAGACGCGACCTGCAGTTTCAGCTGTACGAGGTGCTGGACACCGCCAGCCTGCCCGAGCGCCCGCGCTTCGCGGAGCACAGCCGCGAGGTCTACGACGACGTGTTGAACCTCGCCTACACGGTGGCCGACCGGTACTTCGCCAACCACACCCGCGAGGCGGACCTGAACGAGCCGCACATCGTGGACGGCAAGGTGCGGCTGGTGCCGAGCGTGCAGGCGGCCATGAACGCCTTCCGCGACGCCGGCTTCTTCAGCGCCCATCACGACGAGGAACTGGGCGGACTGCAGCTGCCCTGGGTGGTGATGCAGGCGGTGCAGGCGCACTTCCAGGCGGCCAACATGGGCAGCAGCGGCTACCCGTTCCTGACCATCGGCAACGCCAACCTGCAGCGCCAGTTCGCCACGCCGGAGCAGCAGCAGCGCTACATGCTGCCGCTGCTGGAGGGCCGCTGGTTCGGCACCATGGCGCTCAGCGAGCCACATGCCGGGTCCGGGCTGGCCGACATCACCACCTCCGCCACCCCGCGCGGTGACGGCACCTACAGCATCCAGGGCACCAAGATGTGGATTTCCGGCGGCGAGCACGAGCTGTCGGAGAACATTGTGCATCTGGTGCTGGCCCGCATCAAAGGGGCGCCGGCCGGGGTGAAGGGGATTTCTCTGTTCATCGTGCCGCGCTACCGGGTGAACGCGGACGGCAGCGTGGGCGAGAGCAACCATGTGGTGCTGGCCGGCCTGAACCACAAGATGGGCTACCGCGGCACCACCAACACCCTGCTGAACTTCGGCGAGGGCGGCGAGACCATCGGGGAGCTGATCGGCGAGCCGGGGCGCGGCCTGAGCGCCATGTTCCACATGATGAACGAGGCGCGCATCGGGGTGGGGATGGGGGCCGTGATGCTCGGGTACGCCGGGTATCTGGCCAGCCTGGAGTACGCCCGCGAGCGCCGGCAGGGCCGCCACGCCAGCAGCAAGGACCCGAACGGACCGATGGTCAGCATCATCGAACACGCCGACGTGAAGCGGCTGCTGCTGCGGCAGAAGAGTTTCGTGGAGGGCGGCCTCGCGCTGGGGCTGTACGCGTCCAGCCTGGTGGACGACCTCGCCACCGGTCCGGAAGAAGGCCGGGCCGACACCGCCCTGCTGCTGGACCTGCTGACGCCCATCGTCAAGAGCTGGCCCAGCAAGTACAGCCAGGAAGCGCTCTCAGACGCCATTCAGGTGCTGGGCGGGGCCGGCTACACCCGCGACTACCCGATCGAGATGTACTATCGCGACAACCGCCTGAACCCGATCCATGAGGGAACCGAGGGCATCCAGGGCAACGATCTGCTGGGCCGCAAGGTGACGCAGGCGGGAGGGCGTGGCCTGCAGGTGCTGCTGGAGCGGATGCAGGCCGATCTGGCGGCGTCGGAGGGGCTGGAGCGGCTCGACGAGATCCGCGCCGCCCTGCAGACGGCCATCTCGCAGTGTCAGGCGGCCTTCCGGGCCATCCTGGGCCGCGCCGCCGAGCTGGGGCCGGACCTGTTCCTGGCCAACGCCAACAGCGCCCTGGAGATGCTGGGGCACACGGTGGTGGGCTGGATGTGGCTGCGGCAGGCGATGGTGGCCGCCCGCGCCCTGCCCGCTGCGCGCGGGGACGACGTGGCCTTCTACCAGGGCAAGCTGCACGCCGCCCGCTTCTTCGCGGTGTACGAGCTGCCCAAAGTCCGCGCCCACGCCGACCTGCTGGCCAGCGCCGACCCGACCACCCACGAGATGCGGGGCGAGTGGTTCTGATGGCGCCCACCGTGCAGACGGTTCAGATTGGCGGCCGCCAGGTAGCCTACAGCGCGTTCGGCCCATCCACGGCCCCCACCGTGCTGCTGCTGCCGTGGCTGGGCGGCTCGCGGCTCGGCTGGGACGGGGTGGCACAGGCGCTCGGCCGGTCGTACCGGGTGCTGAGCCCCGACTACCGCGACACCGGAGACTCGTCGCCCAGCGAGGAGCCCTACACCCTGCCGGACCTCGCGGACGAGGCCGCCGCCTTCATGAGCGCGCTGGGAGCCGCTCCCGCCTGGGTGGTGGGCCTGAGCATGGGCGGCATGGTGGCCCAGCATCTGGCGCTGCGTCACCCGGAGCTGGTCGAGGGGCTGGTGCTGGTGGCGACCACGCCCGGTGGCCCGGACAGCGAACCGGCCACCGAGCGCGGCCGGGCGGCCCTGTTCCTGCCGGCGGAGCTGGAAGCGGGCGAGCGGGCGCGGCAGGCGCTGGCCCTGATGACCGCGCCCGGCTTCGCGGACGCTCACCCGGAGGCGCTGGCGCAGGCCGAGGCCCGGGGACGGCAGCACCCCTTGGGCCTGGAGAGCTTCAAACGGCAGTTCCGGGCCATCCGCGCCCACGACACCACGGCGCAGCTGCAGGCCATCCGGGTCCCGACCCTGGTGCTGCACGGCGATCACGACGACCTGATTCCGCTGTCCAACGCGTCACGGCTGGCCTCGGGCATCCCGGGCGCTCAGCTGAAGGTCTACCCCGCCACCGGCCACATGCCGCACCTGGAACAGCCGGATGCCTTCCTGGCTGACCTGCACGGCTTCCTGAAGGTGCCGGCATGAGGCCCGTTCTGGTGCTCCTGGCGCTGCTGGGCGGCCCGGCCCTGGCGCAGGCGCAGCCGGCCCCGGCGTCTGCACTGGCCGCCGGCTTCTCGCTGCCTTCGGGGCGGTTGCAGTGCATGTACGACGACAGCAGCGGCCCCGCGTCCATCCGCTGTGACGTGCTGAACCCCACCTTCCGGGTGGCGCGCCCGGCCAGCTGCCCGCTCGACTACGGCGATTCGGTGACGCTGAACGTGACCGGGCGTCCGCTGCTCGGCTGCCACGGCGACACCGTGGTGGACCCGCAGCGTCCGGTGCTGGCCTACCAGCGCTTCTGGCAGCGGGCCGGCCTGACCTGCCAGTCCAGCACCGCCGGAGTGCGCTGCATCAACATTGACGGGCACGGGTTCGAGCTGTCCCGCGCCCGTTACCGCCTGTTCTGAACTCAAGGAGAAGTCATGTCCATCAAGCAACTGTTCGATCTCACCGGCAGGGTCGCCCTCATCACCGGAGGCTCGCGCGGCCTGGGCCTGCAGATTGCCGAAGGGCTGGGCGAATACGGAGCCAAGGTGATCCTGACGGCCCGCAAGCAGAACGAGCTGGACGAGGCCCGGGCGCATCTGGAACGGCTGGGGGTGGCCGTGGCGGTGTACCAGAACGACCTGACCCAGTTCGACACGGTGGAGCCGCTGGTACAGCAGATCCTGGCGGACCACGGCCAGATCGACATCCTGATCAACAATGCCGGGACCACCTGGGGCGCCCCCACCGCCGAGCATCCGCTGGACGCCTGGAACAAGGTCATCAACCTGAACCTCACCGGCCTGTTCCTGGTGACGCAGGCCGTGGGCAAACTCTGCATGATTCCGCGCCGCAGCGGCCGCATCGTCAACATCGCCAGCGTGGCGGGCCTGCAGGGCAACGACCCGAAGATGATCGCCACCCTGGCCTACAACACCAGCAAGGGCGGCGTGGTCAACCTGACCCGCTCGCTGGCCGGCGAGTGGGCGCAGCACAACATCACCGTCAACAGCATCTGCCCCGGCTACTTCCCCACCAAGATGACGAAGGGCACGCTGGCGTACGGCGAGCAACGCATTCTGGAGCACACTCCGCTGGGCCGGCTGGGCAGCGACGAGGACCTGAAAGGGCTGGCGCTGCTGCTCTCCAGCGACGCCAGCGCCTTCATGACCGGCCAGAACATCGCCGTGGACGGCGGCGCGAGCAGCGTGTGAGCGCCGGGAACGGCCTGGACTCGCCGGGCGCCCGGCTGCTCCAGCAGCGTGGCATCGACGGCAGCGCCTACACCCGCAGCCTGGGCACCCGCCTGCGGCATTTCGAGCCGGGACGCGTCGAGATCGAGCTGGATCTGCGCCCGGACCTGACGCAGCATCATGGGCAGGCCCACGGGGCAGTGCTCGGCTACCTCGCCGACACGGTGAGCGCGTGGGCGGCGGCCAGCGTGGCGGGCGACGTGGTGACATCCGAGTACAAGCTGAACTTTCTGACGGCGGCGCGCGGTGAGCGGCTGTGGGCCCGCGGCGAGGTGCTGCGGGCCGGACGGCGGCAGGTGGTGGTGCGCGCCGACGTGTACGCCAGCACGGCCGGCCACGACACCCACGTGGCTACCGCGCTCGCCACCATTGCACCGGTGGGAGAGGAAAAGCCCGATGCATCCGTCTGACCTTCAGGCCCAACTCGGCCAGCAGATTGCGCTGTCCGAGTGGATCACCATCACGCAGAAGCGGGTGAACGCCTTCGCGGACGCCACCGGCGACCACCAGTTCATTCATGTGGACCCGGAGCGCGCCGCCCAGACCCCGTTTGGTGGCCCCATCGCCCACGGCTTCCTGACCCTGTCGCTGCTGGCCGGTGAGCTGGGCAACGCGGGCGGGCGCCCGGAGCTGAGTGGAGCGCGGATGGTGGTGAACTACGGCCTGAACCGGGTGCGCTTCGTGACGCCGGTCCGGGTCGGCAGCCGGATTCGCAACCGGGCGGTCCTGCAGGCGGTGGACCAGGGGGCCGGCTACGTGCAGCTCACGGTGCTGAACACCATCGAGATCGAGGGCCAGGACCGCCCGGCTGTGACGGCCGAGACCGTGATGCGGGTGTACCTGTAACGGGCAACAAAAAGTATGGGCCGCCGGGCAGGTCCCGCCCGGCGAGTGGACGAGTCCGCGGCCTGAGGGGCTTCCCTTCCCTGCCCTAGCGGCTGCTCAGGAATTCACCCATGCCGTTGACCGTCACGGCTGTGCCGTCCAGGGTGCCGCTGCCCTGCACCGGACCCTCCCAGTAGTTCACCCGGGTGGTGCGGCTCTGCAGTTCCTGGGCGTCGTGCGGGGCGTCCACGGTCAGGTCCAGGCCCTCGGCGCGTAGCTGCCAGCCCAGCGTGTAGGTGCGCCCGGTGCCGCTGGTCCAGACCCGGCCGGGGGTCATCTCCAGCCCGCTCAGGGCCTGCGGCTGACCGTTCGGCCGGACGCGGGTGCCATACAGCTGCTGGACCTGTCCTGCCGCGTCGCGCAGGCGGTAGAGCATCAGGCTGCCGCCGTCAGAGGTATGCAGGCCCATCCAGTCCCAGTAGACACCCTGGCCCGGCTGCTGCCCGCCCCACTGGTGATCCAGCCACGCCTGGCCCTGCACGGGCTGGCCCCGCACGGTGCCGCTCAGCGCCAGGTTCGGCAGCGACTGATAGGCCAGCACCCCGAACTGAGGCAGGCCACTGTCCGGATGCCGGATGAACGGCCCCTGCGGGCTTAAATTCAGCTGGAATTGCGGCCCCTGAAGCGTGAAGCCGTCCGCCGTCTGACGCAGCGTGGTCCCGTCCTGGGTGACCACCAGCGGCACCCCCCCTGCCGACGCCCCGGCCTGCTGACTGGTCTCCACGAACTGCACCTGCCCGGTCTTCAGGTCGGTGATGGCGGTGTGCGAGACGTAGAGGGTGCGGCCCAGCAGCTCCACCTTGAACAGCGCCCAGTGCAGGGCCAGCCCCGCGTCTGGCAGGCTGGAGGACACGTACCACCACTCGGTGCCTGCGCGGTGCGGCCCCAGGTCGCGCGCCGCCTCGGCGCTGCTCTGAACCGCCGGGAGCGGGCCGACTGGGCCGGCTTGCTGGACCGGCGCGCACGCCAGCAGGCCGGCCCCCAGCAGCAGCGGCAGCAGGCGGCGCACCATCAGCTCCGGACCTGTTCGGCGAAGCCGTGCGGGTGGCTGTGATGCCAGGCCCAGGCGGTCTGGATGATGCGGTCCAGGTCGGTGTACTGCGGCACCCAGCCGAGGTCCTGCTGAATGCGGTGGCTGTCGGCCACCAGGCTCGGCGGATCGCCCGCGCGGCGCGGGGCCAGCTCGCGCTTCAGCGGCGTGCCCACCACCCGGTCCACCGCGTCCAGCACCTCGCGCACCGTGAAGCCGTGCCCCAGCCCCACGTTGTAGACGGTGCTCTCGCCGCCCTCGAACAGCCGCTCCACCGCCAGCACATGCGCCTGCGCCAGGTCCAGCACGTGGATGTAGTCGCGGATGCAGGTGCCGTCGCGGGTGGGGTAGTCGTCGCCGAAGATCATCATCTTCTCGCGCTGGCCCAGCGCGGTCAGCAGCGCCAGTTCGATCAGGTGCGTCTTGTTGACGTGGTCCTCACCGATGCTGCCGTCCGGCTGCGCCCCGCAGACGTTGAAGTAGCGCAGCCGGATGGTGCGGATGCCGTGTGCCCGCTCGAACGCCGCGATCATCTGCTCGGTCATCAGCTTGGTCTCGCCGTACACGCTGGTGGGGCCTTTGGGCGCGTCCTCGGGGATCGGGGACACCTCGGCGTCGCCGTACACGGCCGCCGTGCTGCTGAACACCAGCGGAATCTTGCGGGTGTTGGCCATGGCGGTCAGCAGGTTCAGGCTACCCACCACGTTGTTGCGGTAGTAGCGGCCCGGCTGGCTCATGCTCTCGCCCACCTCGATCAGCGCGGCGAAATGCACCACCGCGTCCGGCTTGTGCGCTTCCAGCGCCGCCTGAATGCTGCTCAGGTCGGTCAGGTCGCCCTGAACCAGCGTCGCCTCTGCCGGCAGCGCCTCGCGGTGGCCGCTCGACAGGTTGTCGAACACCACCACGCCGTGCCCCGCCGCCTGCAGGGCGCGCACCGTGTGCGACCCGATGTAGCCTGCTCCACCCGTGACCAGAATCTTCATACGGTCAGGGTAACAGGTCCGCTGCCCACGCTTCAGGGCCGTCCAGATGGGACGACGGTGAAGGTGGACTTCACACGGGCAGCATGTGCCGCTCGCGCCCAGCGCTAGACTTTCGCATGCGTTTCCACTCTCCACGGCTGGTCCGGGCCACCTGCACGGTGGCCGCCGGCCTGATGCTCGGCGCGGCGCCCGCCCTGGCGCAGGACGCACACGCCGCCTACTTTCTGTTCGCGCTCGCGTCGTCCATGAACCTGACCGAGCAGAGCACGCCGGTCTGCGACGCTGCCGCCGCGAAGCAGGCACAGGACGCGCCGCAGCTGAAGGTGCTGAGCACCCACAGCTACCGCCTGAGCCAGTCGCCGGCTGAGCTGCAGGCCCAGATGGACCTGTACGCCAGCGACCATCAGTTCACCGCCCTGACCAGCTGGACCGGCAGCGGGTCCCTGAACCGCAGCTACGCCGACCCCGACGCGGCCGGATACCAGTACCGCGTCAATCTCTTCCCCGACGCGGCCGGCAGCGTGCTGTGCATCGGTGTGGTGTCGGACGGCAGCGCACCGGAGCAATAAGCCACCGATGGAAGAAGGGCGCCCCGCATAAGCTGCGGGGCGCCCTTCTTTGTGTGCAGCTCAGGCCGGCGTCTGGGTTGCGGCCTGCAGCTGCGCCACCCGGTCGGTCTGCTCCCAGGGAAACTCCGGCCGGCCGAAGTGTCCATAGGCGGCGGTCTGGGCGTAGATCGGCCGCAGCAGGTCCAGCTGCTGAATGATCGCCTGCGGCCGGGCGTCGAAGTGCTGCTGCACCAGGGCGGCCAGCTGCTCGTCACTGAGGCGACCGGTGCCGTAACTCTCCACCCGCAGCGACACCGGGCTGGCGCGGCCGATGGCGTAGGCCACCTCCACCAGCGCCCGGCGGGCCAGCCCGGCGGCCACCAGGTTCTTGGCGATGTAACGGGCGTAGTAGGCCGCCGAGCGGTCCACCTTGGTGGGGTCCTTGCCGGAGAAGGCGCCGCCGCCGTGCGGGACCGCACCGCCGTAGGTGTCCACAATGATCTTGCGGCCGGTCAGGCCGGTATCGCCGTGCGGACCGCCGATCACGAACTTGCCGCTCGGGTTGATGTAGAGCTTCGTCTCGGGACGCAGCAGCCCCTCCGGCACCACCTCACGCACGACCAGACGCTCCAGGTCGGCCCGGATCTGCGTCTGGTCCACCTGCTCGTCGTGCTGGGTGGAGATCACGACGGTGTCTACCCACAGGTCCTGCTCGTGCCCGATCTCACCGTCGCGCACCACCGTCACCTGGGCCTTGGCGTCCGGGCGCAGGTAGGACAGCGTGCCGGCCTTGCGCAGTTCGGCCAGCCGGCGGGTCAGCCGGTGCGCCAGCGAGATGGGCAGCGGCATCAGTTCCGGCGTCTCATCGGTGGCGTAGCCGAACATCAGGCCCTGGTCGCCGGCCCCGATGTGAGACAGGGCATTCTCTGGACGGGCGCGCTCCTCCTCGGTCATGCCGCGCCATTCCTCAGACGCGTTTACGCCGCCGGCAATGTCCGGCGACTGCTCGTGGATGGCCACCAGCACGGCGCTGTATTCAGCATCGAAGCCGTAGTGGGCGCGGGTGTAGCCGACCGTCTTGACGGCGTCGCGCACCACCTTCTGCACGTCCACGTGCGCCTGGGTCGCTGTGACCTCGCCGGCCACCACGGCCATGCCGGTGGTCACCAGCGTCTCGACCGCCACCCGGCTGGCCGGCTCCTGCCTGAGAAACTCATCCAGGATGCTGTCCGAGATGAAGTCCGCGAGCTTGTCGGGGTGCCCTTCACTGACCGACTCTGACGTGTAGTACTTGCGCATTTTTGCCTCTCTGCGGTGAGGATGGCGTTTCACAGAACAGACCTGCGAAGGAGTGTTCGCGGCCTCACCGTGCCGTCCGGACCTGCCGGCCAGCACCCCAGGCTAACACCGGCGGGGGCCCCGTGTGGGGGGTGCACCACAAGTTCGCCGGACCGCCCAGAGCGGTCATGTAGATTAGAACACCATGAAGTATCTTCTGCTGTCGGCCCTGATCCTGACCACCGCCTGCGCCCCGTCCATGACCTCCGGCTCGGCCTCCACCTACGTCAACGCTCCCAGCGGCCCTGTGCAGCCGGGACAGCAGTGGACCCTGACCGGCACCACCCCGCAGGGCGACAAGTTCAGCAACAAGCTGACGCTGGACAAGGTCAGCCCTGACCGCAGCGAGAGTGGCCTCTACACCTATGACGCCGACCAGGGCTTCGTGGAGTGGAACGAGAACGGGTACCTGAGCGCGTGGTACCAGGACCCGCTCACCCGCAAGATGTACGTCTGCATCACCTACAACGGCACCGTCAGCAGCAGCGGCCCCTATGGCGCCTACCTGATCAGCGGCACCTCCAGCGAGGTGGACGCGCTGTTCCGCCGCTATGGCAATACCGCTGCCCTGTACGCCGTGCTGGGCAACGCCAACGCCTGCACCCTGAGCCACAGCTGAGCGGCCCCGGCCCGCAAGCCGTATGCTGCGGGCCATGACCCGTCCACCCGCCCAGTTTCTGGAACTCGCGGACCTGCTGTTCTACGTGTCGCAGGTGCTGGAGCGCGGCATTCCCGGCGCCGTGTGGGTGCGGTGCGAACTCAGCAGTGTCACCGACCGCCGCCACCTGTACCTGGACGTAACCCAGCAGGGTGAGGACGGCCAGGAGGTGGCCAAAGCGCGCGCCACCCTGTGGGCGCGCGAACGCTTTTCGCTGGAGGGCAAGTTCCGCCGCGCCACCGGCAGCCGCCTCACGGCCGGCATGAAGGTGCTGCTGTACGTGACAGCTGAGTTTCATCCGCAGTACGGCTTCTCGCTGCATATCCTCGACATCGCGCCGGAGTACACGGTGGGCGACGCCAGCCTGAAGCTCGATCAGATCCGGCGCACCCTGGAGCAGGAAGGGCTGCTGGAACGCAACCGCCGGCGGCCCGCGCCCACCGATTACACACGGGTCGCGGTGGTGGCGCCGCTGCGCGCCGCCGGCCTGGGTGACTTCCAGCGCGAGGCCGACCGGCTGATGCAGGCCGGAGTGGTGCACTTCAGCTACGTGTTCGCCACCTTCCAGGGCCGCGAGGCCCCGCGCAGCCTGCTCACCGCGCTTTCGGAGGTGCAGCTGCTGCACGCCGCCGACCCCTTTGACGCCGTGTGCATCATCCGGGGGGGCGGGGCCAGCGCCGATCTGGCGTGGCTCAACGATCTGGAGCTGGCCCGGGCGGTGGCCCGCCTGCCGTTGCCGGTGATCACCGGGATCGGCCACCGCCAGGACGACACCATCCTGGACGAGCTGGCCTGCATCCGCACCGACACGCCCAGCAAGGCCGCCGCACTGATCCTCAGCACCGTGATGGCCGGAGCGGCGCAGGCCGAGGCGGACCTGCGGACCATCCAGGCCGCAGGCCGGGCCACGATGCAGGCGGCAGACAGCGCGGCCACCGCGCGCTTCAGCCGGCTGCATCAGGCGGCCCGGCAGCGGCTGGACACCCAGGCCGCCGCCCTGGACGCCACCATGAGCGCGGTGCTGGGCCTGAGCCCCCGCCGCACTCTGGAGCGCGGCTACGCGCTGGTCCGGAACGGGCGGGGCGAGGTGATCACCCGGGCAGCCCAGCTGCCCAGGGGCGAACGGCTGCTGCTGGAATTTGCCGACGGCCGGGTGGCTGCCCAGCAGACCGACCCCCCCGCCTGACATGAAAAGAGCAGGGCCGCCCGGTGAGGCGGCCCTGCTCTTTAGTCCCTGCGCTTCAGTTCAGAACAGCAGGGTGATGGGGGTGGCGAGCAGTGCGGCGACCTCGTGCAGGAAGCGGGCGCCCACCTGTGGCTCCACGTCGCCGCGCAGGCTCAGGGCGACCTGACCGTCCTGAACGCGGCCCACACTTAGGCTCAGACCGCCCAGGTGCAGTTCGTCCAGGCCCAGGCTGCCGGCGTCCAGCACCAGCAGCTCGGCGGCCTGACCACCGGCGCGCGTCACATCGGCCAGCGAGGCGCGGAAGTCGCCCTGCAGATCGGCGGCCTGCGGCTGACCGGCATGGTCCGCCAGCGCGGCGCGGCTCAGGCCCAGCACGCCCAGCGAGCGGGCGGCGGCGCGGCCAACCAGCAGCGGCAGCGGCACCTCCTGACCCAGCGCGGCAGCGATCTGGCCCTGGGCGGCCACCAGCGAGCCCACATCGCTGTTCAGGCGCAGTGTGACCGCCTGAGCGGAGGCGGCAGGCAGCGGCACCGGAACCACGGCCGGGACCGGCTGCGCCGCAGCGGCGGGGGCCACGTGCACCGGCTCCTGGACCGGCTCCGGCAGCGGGGCCGGGGTCGGCTCCTCCACCACAGCGGCCGGAGCGGGGGCCTGCACCTCGGGAACGACCGGCTCCGGGACCACGGCAGCCGGCTGGACCTCCTGCGGCGGGTTCACGGCCGGGACCACCGGGGCGGGCGTGGGGGCGGGAGCCGGGGTCGGCTCCGGCGCGGCATCGGCGTCGCGGCGGTACAGCCGCGATAGGAAGCCGCCCAGACCAAATCCGGGAGCGGCGGCCGGCTGTGCCTCGGCCAGGGCCGCGACCGGCGGCATCTCCACCTCGGCGGCGGGCTGCTCCGGCTCGGCGTGCACGGCGGCGGCCGGCACGACCTCCGGCTGCACCTCCGCAACCGAGCTGCTGAACTCGGGGGCCGAAGCCACCAGCGCGTCGGCCTCCTGGTCGGCCAGCTCCGGCTGATCGTCATCCAGCTCGAAGTCCAGGCTGTCGGCCTCCAGCGCCTCGTCCGGCTCGACAGGCGCGTCCTGCGGCTCCGGCTCGACCTGAGCCGCCACCGGCACCTGCAGGTCCGGGAAGCTGGGGGCGGGGACGGCCGGGGCAGCAGCCTGCATCGGCGCTCCGCGCTGCTGGCTCACGAACTCGGTGATGTCGCTCTCGACACCGGCCGCGCTCAGCATGTCCATGCTGGGCATGGCCGGCATCTCCCCGGTCCAGCCGGGCGGCGGCTCGTCCACCGAACCGGGCGGCGGCTCCTCTTCCCCACTCATGACGCGAGACAGGTAGTTCAGGATGTCCTGTTCCACCACGGCGCCACCATCGCCAGATCCGCGAATGGTGTGCCAATCGATACCGTTCGCTTCGGCCAACACTTTGGCCAACGGCGAGATTAACTCCATATGTGCCACCTCAGCGCACCATTCTAAGTGGTTCCTCACGGAATTCCGTGAGGTTCTTTGTGCCGTGGAGGGGTTCGGTGGGGGTAGTGTGGGCATGATAGGGTAGGGCCGACGATGCCGGGCCTGGACGGACCACGAACGCCGCGCTGGCTCCAGGCCCCCGACCCGCTGTATGCGGCGGCCGGCGGGCCGGGCCTGACCCCGCCGACTCGCCGTCCACGGCCCGGCTCCGGACCGGGAGAGTCCTGAACACATGCTGATTTTTGACGAAATGCAAAGCCGGGGCCATGAGCAGCTGACCCTGCTGCAGCACGCCCCCAGCACCCTCAAGGCGGTGGTGGCGGTGCACTCCACCGTGCTGGGCCCGGCCATCGCCGGCTGCCGGCTGATGCCGTACGAGGAGGAGCGCGCCCTGCGCGACGCGCTGGCCATCAGCGAGAGCATCACGCTCAAAGCGGCGCTGGCGGGGCTGAACTACGGCGGCGGCGCGTGCGTGCTGAGCTGGCCAGCCAGCGGCAACAACGAGGCGCACCTGCGCGAGGCGCTGTTCCGCTCCTTGGGCCGGCAGGTGCGCTCGCTGGGCGGGCGGGTGGTGCTGACCGAGGACGTGGGCGTGACGGCCCAGGACATCGCGTTCGCCGCCCAGGAAACCCAGTCCACCATGGGCATGACCACCGACACGCCGGCCGTGACCGCCTACGGGGTCTACCGGGGCCTGAAGGCGGCGGCCCGCACGGTGCTGGGCAGCGAGAGCATGCGCGGGGTGCGGGTGGCGGTGCTGGGCGTGGGCTCGGTGGGCGCCACGCTCTGCGAGCACCTGCACCGCGAGGGTGCGCGGCTGACGGTGGCCGACCGCAACCCGGCCAAGGCCGAGCGGCTGGCCGATGAGCTGGGCGAGCGGGTGACGGTGGTGGCGGCCAGCGACCTGCTCGACACCGCCTGCGACATCGTGGCGCCCTGCGGGTTCGGGCACAGCATTCTCAGCACCGACGTGCAGCGGCTGCAGTGCCGGCTGATTGCCGGCAGTGAGCACCACCCGCTGTCCAGGCGCGGCGAGCAGGCGGTCAAGGAGGCGGGCATCGCCTACGTTCCGGACTTTGCCATCAACGCGGCGGGCCTGATCGCGGCGGCCAGCAACCTCAGCGGCGACCAGGCGGCGGAGCGGGTGTACGCCAACGTGCAGCAGATCAGCGCGCTGGCCCAGCAGTACAACAAGCCGCTGCATCTGGTCGCGCGCAAGCTGGCCGAGCGGCGCATTGAGCTGATCGGGTCGCTGGGACGGTCGCAGGCATGAAGCCCTTCGTGATCGGGGTGGCCGGCGGCAGCGGGAGCGGCAAGACCACCGTGACCCGGCGCGTCATCGAGACGGTGGGCGCCGAGGGCGTGGCGGTGCTGGTGCAGGACAACTACTACCGCGACCAGAGCGACATT
This sequence comes from Deinococcus sonorensis KR-87, assembly GCF_040256395.1. Classification (NCBI taxonomy): domain Bacteria; kingdom Thermotogati; phylum Deinococcota; class Deinococci; order Deinococcales; family Deinococcaceae; genus Deinococcus; species Deinococcus sonorensis. The sequence continues at coordinate 209,675 of NZ_CP158299.1, forward strand.
CCCTTCGAGTCGCGGCTGAAAACCAACTACGACCATCCGGCGGCCTTCGACTGGACGCTGCTGAACGAGCATCTGGAGGCGCTGCTGGCCGGCGTGCCGATCGAGATGCCCACCTACGACTTCACCCACCACACCCGCGCGGCCCAGACGCTGGCGGTGCTGCCGGCCCCGGTGGTGGTGCTGGAGGGCTTCTTTGCGCTGTACGAGGAGCGGCTGCGGCAGCAGATGCACCTGAAGGTCTTTGTGGACGCCGACCCGGACGTGCGTTTTATCCGCCGGCTGCTGCGCGACACCCAGGAGCGGGGCCGCACCCCCGAGAGCGTCATTTCGCAGTACCTGGAGTTCGTGCGTCCGATGCACCTGCAGTTCGTGGAGCCCACCAAACGCTACGCCGACGTGATCATTCCGCACGGCGGCCTGAACGAGCCGGCGCTCGACATGCTGGCCGCCCGCATCCGCAGCACCGTCTGAGCGCGTTCATCTGCCCTCAACCGCCTCACCCGATACTGAAGCCGGAGTTTCCGTGACCAACAGACCCCCTGCCCCCCGCACCACCAAGACGCCCGCCACCCCGCCGCTGCTCCCGATGCCGACCCGCCACCGGCTGACCCCGCTGCTGCTGGGCCTGATGCTGCTGTCCTTCATCCCAGCCCTGATTCTGGCGGTGCAGCGCGTCCGCTTCGAGTCGGCGCAGCGCACCGTGGCGATGGTGATGGACTACTCGACCCTGACGCAGCAGGCCAACCTCAACGGCCAGACCCCGATGGAGCTGCTGGCGCATTACCGCACGCTGGGCGTGAACGGCGTCGCGCTCTACGAGGACACCCTCGCCTCCCGGGTGCTGCGCGGGGAGATCTACCTGATGTCGGGCATTGAGCTGGCGGCCCGCTACCCGGACGCGAACGTTGATACCCTGCTCACCTACACCCGCGACATCAAACCGGGCGCGCTGGAGGCCCTGGAGAAGAAGTACACCATCCGGCCGAAGTCGGTGGTGATCGGCGGGCAGCGCTGGGACGCCTGGGCCGCGGACCCCGGCTTCCTGCCGGCCGGGCCCAACACGGCCCTGATCAACCGGCTGCAGCAGCAGGGCTACGTGGTGGTCTACCGTCCGTGGGACAGCCAGGCGGTGAAGGAGCCGGCCCTCGACTGGCCGCAGGTGCCGTTCATCGCCTTCACGGACGTGGAGGTGATCGGGGCGCGCAATCCGGCCGTGCTGGAGAAGGTGCGCGAGCGGATGGGCAAGCGGGTGCCGGCCATCATCGAGTTCACACCGCAGAAGGGCATGGAACAGCTGATCCAGGGCCGGTCCGCGGTGCGGCTGTTCTCCATCAGCGCGGCGTGGCAGGACCTGCTGACGCCCGAGGAGACCAGCAGCAAGTTCGTGCTGGCGGCCCGCGAGCGCAGCCACAAGCTGCTGTACATGCGCCCCTTCCGCACCGAGGCCGACACCGAGACCTTCCTCAAGGAGGTCAAGAGCGGCCTGAACAAGTGGGGCATCACGGTGGGCACGCCGGTGGCCGCCGCCTTCGAGCCGAGCAGCCTGCTGCGCTGGCTGTGTATCGTGGGGCCGTTGGCCGCGCTGGCGCTGATCGGGCTGAGCTATCCGCTGAGCCGGCTGGGCCTGATCGTGGCCGCGCTGGGGCTGCTGCTCGCGCTGGGCATGAACGGCTTCCAGCCGTTCCCGGGATTCGCGCTGGTGGCGGCCATCAGCTTTCCGGCGCTGGGGCTTGTGCTGCGACGGCACAGCATCTGGGACTGGTTCGTGGCGACCGGCTTCAGTCTGGTGGGCGTGTTCTTCGTGTCGGCGCTGGGCGCCAACCGGGACAGCATGCTGGGCCTGGACCCGTTCCGGGGCGTGGGCCTGACGCTGCTGGCCCCGATCGGGCTGGTGGCGCTGAGCTTCCTGCCGCGTCAGGACATCCGCAAAACCGTCCAGAACGTCTACAACGCGCCGATCAAGCTGGGCGACATCATCGTGATGCTGCTGGGGCTGGCCGCCTTCGCGCTGGTGTTCCTGCGCCGCGGCAACACCACCGGGGCCGGGGTCAGCGACGCCGAGGCCAAGGTGCGCCAGAGCCTGCAGGACAGCATCATCCGCCCGCGCTTCAAGGAGCTGGCCGGCCACCCGCTGCTGCTGCTGGGCCTGTCGGGCATCCTGCCCGGCTACTTCACGCTGCTGCTGCTGCTGGGCGGCGTGGTGGGTCAGGCGAGCATCCTGAACACCTTCTCGCACTTCCACACCCCGCTGCTGATCAGCTTCCAGCGCGCGCTGATCGGGCTGGGCGCGGGTCTGGTGCTGGGCTTCATTACCCTGTGGGCCGTGCGGCTGGCGCTGCGGCTGTGGGCCACCTACGGCCCGGCCCGCTCCACCGCCGCCACCTCGGCCCCGGAGACGGCGTGAACATCGCGGTCAGCGGCTACTACGGCTTCGACAACACCGGCGACGAGGCCATTGCGCTGGCCATCACGCGGGAGCTGCAGCGGCGCGGACACACGGCCCTGCTGCTCAGCAACACCCCGGCCCAGACCCGCGCCCGCTACGGTGGGCGCAGCGAAGGCCGCATGAGCGTGCTGGGGCTGCCGCGGGCCATCCTCAGCTCGCAGCAGCTGTGGTCCGGCGGCGGCGGCCTGCTGCAGGACAAGACCAGCAGCCGCACCCTCACCTACTACCTGGGCGTGATCCGGCTGGCCCAGCTGCTGCGCCGCCGGGTGGTGGTGTTCAACCAGTCGGTGGGGCCGCTGAGCCTGGAGGGCGGGGCGCGGGTGGCGCGCGGCCTGCAGGGCGCCTGCGTGATCGTGCGTGACCGGGGCAGCCTGGAGACCCTCAAGCGGCTGGGCGTGGAGGCGCGACTGGGCGGAGACCCCGCGCTGCTGCTGACGCCGTCCGACACGGTCCAGCGCCAGCCGGAGACGGTGGTGCTGGCTCCGCGCGGCGACGTGACCGACGCCAACGCCGGGCTGGCCGCACTGGCCAATCACCTGAGGACGCAGGGCCGGCGCACCGTGGCGCTGAGTTTTCACCCGCACGTGGATGACGAGGCGGCCCAGGGGCTGGGGGCCGACGAGGTGATCAGCACCTCGGACCCCGCGCGGGCGCTGGACGTGATCGCGGGGGCCGGGTACGTGGTGGGGGTGCGGCTGCACGCGGTGATTCTGGCCGCGGCCGCCGGGGTGCCGTTTGCCGGAGTCAGCTACGACCCGAAGGTGGCGGGCTTCTGCGCCGACGCCGGGGCGGCCAGCGTGGGCACCGACTTCGAGGCGGCCCAGGTCTGCGGCCTGGTGATGAAGACGCGTAGCCCCGACTGGGCGCAGGTGCAGGCGATGAAGACCCGAGCCCGCGACAGCTTCGACTGGGCCATCAACGCCTGAACCGCGCCCTGCTCTACACTGCCGCATGACCACCGACCCCGAACCGGCCCTGAACCGCCTCACGCCGGACGTGTTGCAGCGCCTCTCCCCCACCGAACTGGCCGAGCAGCTGAACGGGCAGGTGGGCGAGTTGCAGCAGCGGCTGGGCATCCGGCTGCTGGAAGCCAGCCCAGCGCGGCTGGTGGCCCGCATGCCGGTGGAGGGCAACCGCCAGCCGGCCATGCGGCTGCATGGCGGTGCCAGCGCCGCGCTGGTGGAGGACCTGGCCAGCCTCGGCTCGTGGCTGAACCTGGACGTGAGCCGGCAGGTGGCGGTGGGCGTGGACCTGAACATCACCCACGTGCGCGGCGCGGTCAGCGGCGAGGTGCAGGCCGAGGCCGAGCTGACCTACCGGGGCCGCAGCGTGATGGTCTGGACCGTGACCATCCGCAACGAGCACGGCAAGGTCACCAGCGTGGGCCGCTGCACCTGCAACGTGGTGAACCGCTGAGCGGAAAGACGTTGCATCCGGCGTCCGGCCCTGTTATGTTATTTGCATAAGGGACGCCGAGCGTTCCTCGCAAAGGAGACAGTATGCCCACCCTGCACCTCACCGGCCCCCTCGGCACCAGTCTCAGCGTCGAAGTGCCCGACGAACGCGACATGCTGACCGTCCTGCGCCGCTACGGCAAGAGCGGCTGGACCAGCGGCGAGATTCCGCCGGGCGGCCTGCAGCTGCCGCTGAGCATGGCCGACCTGTTCGACTGGACCCTGATCGGCGCGCGCGCCTACACCACCAGCGACGGCGAGCAGGCCGTGATGTACCGCGGCCAGAGCTACAAGCGCCGCGAGCTGGACGAGGTGGACACCAAGAAGCTCAAGCTGCCCAAGATCGTCAAGTACAGCAGAGGCGCCCGGCCCACCGATCCGCCTCACCTCAAGGAGGGCGAGGAGGGCGGCGTGCAGTACGTGACGCTCATCAGCTTCCGGGGTGGCGGCCGTGTGATGGACAGCTACGTGGACCCGGCCAAGCAGGCCGAGAGCCGCGCCTGAGGAAGCACGGGCAGACCCTCGCGTCTCCGTTGTAGGCTTCAGCCATGCGAGCATCTGCCCCAGTTCTCCTGTTCGCCGCCCTGCTCTTGAGCGGGTGCGGCGTTTTGCCCACCCCCCTGCAGCCGGCCGACCTGAGCGCCCAGACCCTGCTGGCCGCGCCCACCCGCATCACGGTGGACGCGCAGCCGCTGGAAGCCCGGGCGTCGGCATGGTACGGCACCGCTCAGGGCAACCCGAATCCGTTCATCGTGAGCGTGCGGGTGCAGACGCTGGACGGCGCGCCGCTGCCGGCCGGAACGCAGCTGGTCACGGCCTATCTGGTGCGCGGCACTCAGGCGAGCCAGGGCCGCTTCGTGCTGGAGCAGAACCGGGGGCCACAGGCGGCCATGCAGGAGTGGGTCAGCCGCACCCGCGCCGACCGAACCGCGTTCCCGAACGGCGCCCAACTGCAGGTGGTGGCGCTGCTGAACACCTCGCAGGGGCGGCAGCTGCTGAGGGTGTCGCCGGACGTGACCGTCACCACACCCAACTAACGCGGTGACGGCTTAGCGCGCCAATAACCGTTCGTAGATGCCGGCCAGCTGCCGGGCCCGCGCCTGCACCTCGTAGCCCTCCGCCGAGGCGCGCGCGGCGTGGCGCAGGTCCGGCAGCCGCTTCGGGTCCAGGGCCCGCTCCAGGCCGGTGGCCAGCGCCTCCGCCGTAGGCTCGCAGAGCATGCCGTTGACGCCGTCCCGGATCAGGTCTAGCGCCGCCGGGCTGCGGGCGGCCACCAGCGGCGCGCCGGACGCCAGCGCCTCGATCATGCTCATCGGCAGCACCTCGCTCTCGCTGGCGGTGAGAAACACGTCGGCGGCCGCCAGATACTCCGGCACCTGGGCGTGCGGCACCGCGCCGGTGAACACCACATCGTCCGGGGCCTGCTGCATCAGGGCGTGGCGCGAGGGACCGTCGCCCACCACCAGCAGCCGCAGGTCCGGCTGCCGCTCCCGGGCCAGGGCGTAGGTCTGCAGCAGGGTTTCCAGGTTCTTCTCCGGGGCCAGCCGGCCCAGCGAGATGGCCAGCGGGGCGTGCGGGGCAATGCCGTGGGCCTCGCGCACGGCCGCCCCGTTGCGGTCCTGGTGCGCCTGCAGGTCCACCGGATTCGGCAGGGTCTGGATGTCACCGGCATAGCCGTAGTGGCGCAGCATCTGGGCCATCGCCTGCCCCGGCACCAGCACCTGATCGGTCAGGCGGGCAAACGCCACCACGTGGGAGCGCATCAGCGAGCGCCCGGCCCGGTGGTGCGCCCGCGCGTAGTGCAGGTACTGCTCGTACTGGGTGTGGGCGGTGAAGACCAGCGGTGCCCGGAACCGCCGGCTCCAGACCCGCGCCAGCTGACCCGCCAGGAACGGGTGCATGGTGTGCACGATGTCCAGGTCAGTGAGCGGCAGCCGGGCCACCACCCGTGGCCCCGGCCACAACAGCAGCGGGTAGTCGTGCGGGGTGCCCCAGGTGGTGCTAGGCAGCCGCGACACGCCCTGCTCATCGGGGCCGGCGCTGCCCACCGGGTGCATCGGCGCGAAGATGCGGACCTCGTGCCCCAGCGCCCGCAGGCCCTGGGCGAACAGGGCCGTGCTGGTCGCCACCCCGTTGCGGGAGGGCAGATAGGTGGCCGTCACGAATCCGATACGCACGTCAGGGCGCAGTGTAGCGTGCCCGGCCGGCCGTTCGTGAGCGGGCCGCTGCTAGACTCGCTGGCATGCCGCAGATCATTCCGTGCGTGGATATTCAGGGAGGCCGGGCCGTGAGGCTCTACGAGGGCGACCCTGACCGCGAGACCGTCTACTTCGCGTCGCCGCTGGAGGCTGCCCGTCACTGGGCGAGCCTGGGTGCCCCGCTGCTGCATCTGGTGGACCTGGACGCCGCCATCGGACGCGGCCAGAACCGCGACCTGATCGCCGAGATCGTGCGTGAGCTGGACGTGCCGGTGGAGGTGGGCGGCGGCATTCGCGACCGGGAGGGAGCGGAACAGCTGCTGGCCAGCGGAGTGCAGCGGGTGGTGATCGGCACGGCGGCGGTCCGCACGCCGGAACTGGTGACGCAGCTGCTCGACGCGCACGGCCCGGAGAGCGTGCTGGTGAGCGTGGACGCGCGGGGGCTGGAGGTGGCCATCTCCGGCTGGGCCGAGGGCAGCGGCCTGCAGGTGGCCGAGCTGACCAGCCGGCTGGGGCTGGCGGGGCTGGAAACGCTGATCTTCACCGACGTGACGCGCGACGGCACGCTCAAGGGGCTGGACGCCGCGCTGATGGCCGAGGTCCGGCGGCTGTGGACCAACACGCTGATCGTGGGCGGCGGCGTGGCGAATCTGCAGGACGTGACGCTGCTGGAGCAGCTGAACATCGAGGGGGCCATCGTGGGCCGGGCCATCTACGAGGGCACCCTGCCGTATCCGCTGCCCTAGGACGCGTCCAGTTGCGTCCAGTGCTCGCCCGCGTCGTCGGTACGCCACAGCTGTGACACGCCCGCGCCCAGCCGCAGGGCGGCCAGTCCGTGCTGCGGGTCCGCGAAGCTCAGGGCCGTCAGTTCCGCCGCGGTGGCGGCAAACGGCGGGGTCAGCAGCCGCCAGTTTTCGCCGCCATTGCCGGTGCGCCACAGCTGGCTGACGCCCGGCTGGCCCTGGTCATCCGGCACCGCCCGCACCCACACCCAGCCGTGCCGCGCGTCCGCGAAGGCCGGCAGCGCGGCGCCGCTGTGAACCGGCAGGGCCAGCGGAGCGGGCGTGTGCCAGTGCCGCCCGGCGTCCTCCGTCCGGAACAGCCGCGCCACGTGACGCTCGTTCGGCGCGCCCGCCTGCACGTCGCTGAGCAGCACCGCCAGCGGCCCGGCACTCCAGGCCAGCCGGGTGCTGCTGAACTGCCGCCGTTCGGCCGGCGCATACGGCAGCTGGCCAGCCACATCACGGAAGGTCCGGCCCCCGTCTCGGGTCTGCCAGACATACGGCCGCTGGTCCGGCCCGGAGAGGCCACACGCCAGCCCGAAGCCGCCCGGCTGAATCCGCAGGTCGTTCAGCCCGCTCACGTCCGGCAGGTCACCCCCCTGGAGCAGTGCCTGCCGGAAATGACCGGGCCGGGCGCTGTTCACCTGCCCCCAGTGGGCGCCCGCGTCGCGGCTGGTCAGCACCACGAAGGCGCTGTGGGTCCGGTCCCGGTCCAGCTGCACCACCGCCGTGCCATACTGCGAGTCACGGAAGGCCACGCGGGCACTGCCCTGACGAAACAGCCGCGTCCAGGTCCAGTGAACGCCGCCGTCACGGGTGCGGTATAGCCTCGGACCCTCACCTGCCCGAGAGACGGTGAACCAGGCATGCCGGGCATCCAGCGCGCCGCCCTCCAGGAGTCCGCCGCTGGTCAGGGCGGGCGTCCGGTTCTGCCAGTGCCGTCCGCCGTCGTGGGTGCGGTACACGCCGCCCTGGCTGTAGCCCCAGGCGTCCCGGGCGCTGACCAGATGCAGGCTGTGAAAGGCCACCGACGCCGACGTGCGCAGCGCCCACACCGGCGACAGCGCCACCAGACTGAGGAGTGGGAGCAGGGCCAGCAGGTGCCACATGGCTGCCATAGTGCCTGCGGGCCGTGAAGCGGGCGTCCCGGCCGCCTCAAGGCATCTGAACAGAAGGAGGGGGTGGGCACGCGGCCCACCCCCTCCCTGAACGTCTGGACTCAGTCGGCGGCAGCCGCGACCGGCACCTGCACGCTGATGAAACGGCCCTTGCTGCCCTTGTTGGCGAACACGACCTGCCCGTCCACCAGGGCGAAGAGGGTATGGTCACGGCCCATGCCCACGTTCGCGCCGGCCTGGAACTTGGTGCCGCGCTGACGCACCAGGATGTTGCCGGCCAGCACGCGCTCGCCGCCAAACTTCTTGACGCCCAGGTACTTCGGATTGCTGTCGCGTCCGTTCTTGGACGAGCCTACGCCTTTTTTGTGTGCCATGAGAGTCTACCTCGGTCAATACTTGGTCTGGGGTTCTTGTTCATGGGTGAGGATGACCCTCACATCATGCCGAACAATGTTCGGGGCTGAATTCAGCCCTTGATACCGGTGATGCGCAGCGCGGTGAACTGCTGGCGGTGGCCGGTGCGCTTGCGGTACTGCACGCCGCTCTTGTACTTGCGGATGTAGATCTTCTTGTGCTTGCCGTGGTCCACGACCTCGGCGCTCACGGTGAAGCGGGCGGCGTCCTGGCCGCTCAGCACCTGATCGCCGGCCACGAAGAGGGGGGTCAGGCTGAGCGCGTCGCCGGCCTCGCCCTTGAGCTTTTCGACGCGGATCACGTCGCCTTCCTGGACGCGGTACTGCTTGCCACCGCTGGTAATGACTGCAAACATCGTTCGTTCCTCCTGAGGATCGCTCTGCCCGGGCGCCCTGCAGGACACCTAACGGATACAGGCGTGACAATACCCCGCCGTGAGCGGGGGATCAGCGCAGCATTGTAGCACGCCCCTGCAGGCGGCTCAAGCGCGCCGCTCCTCCCCGTGCAGCGTCAGCACCAGCCCCCGCGCGCCGCCCTGGTCGCGGTGTTCGCACAGGTAGATGCCCTGCCAGGTGCCCAGCTGCAGCCGCCCGCTGCGCACCGGCAGCGTCAGCGACGGCCCAAGCAGCGCGGCCTTGATGTGGGCGGCCATGTCGTCGGGCCCTTCCAGGGTGTGCTCGAAGGCGGGCCAGCCGTCCGGAACGGCGTGGTTGAAGTACCGCTCGAAGTCGCGGCGCACCTCCGGCGAGGCGTTCTCGTTCAGGGTCAGGCTGGCGCTGGTGTGCTGCAGATGCAGGTGCAGCAGGCCGGCCTGCACGCCGCTCAGTTCCGGCAGCGCCGCCATCACCTCGCGGGTGATCAGGTGAAAGCCGCGCGGGTACGGGCGCAGGGTCAGGTCACGGGACAGCCACATGGCTCCAGGGTACCGGGCCAGCGCCTACCCGAGGTGTACCACCACAGTAACAACAGTGGGGCCGCGCGGCCACTTATCCTCAGGTATGCCTGTTCCCTGCCTCCAGCAGCCACCGCGTCGGCGCAGGATCTTCGTGCGCTTTCTCCAGGCGGGCCTGAGCGCGTTCGGTGGCGGCCTGAACGCCCACCTGCTGCGGCTGGTGCGCCAGGAAGGCTGGCTCAGCGACCAGGAGTTCGCCGACAACAGCACCTTCGCCCAGACGCTGCCCGGCTCCAACAACGGCAACCTGTCGGCCCTGCTGGGGTACCGGCTGGCCGGGGTGCCGGGTGCCGCGGCGGCGCTGGCGGGCCTGCTGCTGCCCGGCACCACCTTGATGCTGCTGCTCTCGGCGCTGTACTTCTCCGGCGCCTTCCACATGTCGGCGCGGGCAGAACAGGCCCTCTCGGGGGCCGCTGCCGCTGCCCTGGGCATCAGCGTGGCCGCCGGCCTGAACATTCTGCGCTTCAGCTTCGGCAACGCCCTGAGCGCCGTGACGGCGCTGCTCACGGCCCTGCTGACGCTGCTGCTGCCACAGGGCACCCTGATCGCCCTGCTGGTGCTGCTGCCGGTCGGCATGGTGCTGCAGGGCCGCCGCACGGGCCGGCCATGACCACGCTGCAGGTGCTGGTGGCCTTTCTGCAGCTCGGCCTGCTGTCGTTCGGCTCGGTGAATCTGGCCAGCATGGAACGCCTCGTGGTGCAGCAGCATCACTGGATCAGTCAGGCGCAGTTCGTGCAGGGGTACGCCCTGGGGCAGCTGCTGCCCGGCCCCAACGTGCTCGCCATCCTGCTGTACGGGTACGGCGCCGACGGCTTTCCAGGCGCGCTGGCCGCCCTGGTCGGCTTCTTTGTGCCGCCGGCCGCCGTGGTGCTGGCCGTGTACCGCCTGACCCAGCGTGGCACCGGCTGGCTGCAGCGGGCCTACCGGGCGCTGCTGCCGGTGGGGGCCGGGCTCCTGCTGGCCGGGCTGTTGACCCTGGCGCGCGGCAGCGTCACCACCTGGGGCACCGCTGGCATCGCCGTGGTGGCCTTCGGTCTGGTGATGACCCGGCGGGTTCCGCCAGTGTGGGTGGTGGTGGGCGGCGTGGCGGCCGGCCTGCTGCTGGCCCGGCCACCCGCCTGAGTTACAGTTACAGCTGGTAGCCCTGCGCCAGCGCCCGGTACTCGGCCACCTGCGCGGCCTGCCACGCCTCGTCCCGGCCCAGTTCCTCGGCCAGCAGCGCCGCCACCCGGGGCGCGGCCTCGGCGCTGGCCTTCGCATTCAGCAGCAGCGCGCGGGTGCGGCGGCTCAGCACGTCCTCCACGGTGCGGGCCTGCTCCGTGCGGGCACCCCAGCGGACCTCGGCCTCGGTGTAGGGCAGCGCGGGGTGCAGCGGCGTGTCCGCGCCGGGGAGCGCCTGGATGTGGGCGGCGTCGCTGCCGTACACCAGCCAGTGGTCCGCCTGCGGCTCCTGGCTCCAGCCGTGCAGGTGCAGCCCCGGCGTCAGGCTCAGGCGCTCCGGCAGCCCGGCCAGCCGCGCGGCCCGGTCCACCGTGTCCTCGCCCATGCGGCGGTAGGTGGTCCACTTGCCGCCGGTCAGCGTGATCAGCCCCGAGTCGGCCACCCGGATCACGTGGTCGCGCGATAGAGCAGCGGTGGACCCGGCCCCGTCGGTGTTCTCGTTCTTGACCAGCGGGCGGAGGCCCACGTACACGCTGCGCACGTCGGCGCGGGTGGGGGCGGTCTCCAGATATTGCGCGGCGGTGTCCAGAATGAACTGCACCTCCTCCGGCAGCGCGCGCGGCTCCAGGCTGGTTTCCGGGACCGGCGTGTCGGTGGTGCCGATGATGACGTGGTCGTGCCACGGCACCAGAAACAGCACCCGGCCGTCGTCGGTGTGCGGAATCATGATGGCGCTGTCGCCCGGCAGGAAGCGCCGGTCCACCACCAGATGCACCCCCTGGCTGGGGCTGAGCATCGGGCGGGCGTCGGGGGTGTCCATGCGCCGGATCTCATCCACGAAGACGCCGGTGGCGTTCACCACGCTCCTGGCCCGTACCGTCAGGGCCTGACCACTCTCGGCGTCGCGCAGGGTGGCCCCCACCACCCGGCCCCCTTCCTTGAGCAGCCCCGTCACCGGCGCGTGGTTGAGCGCCACCCCGCCGTGATCTTCCAGGGTGCGCAGCAGCGTGATGGCCAGCCGGGAATCGTCGAACTGACCGTCGTAGTACAGGATGCCGCCGCGCAGACCCTCGCGCTTGAGCGTCGGGGTGTGCTGCAGCGCCTCTGCGGCACTGACGTAGCGGCTGGCCTGCAGGTTGAGCCGGCCCGCCAGCAGGTCATACAGCTTGAGGCCGATGCCGTAGAACGGCGCCGACCACCAGGTGTAGCCCGCAATCACGAACCCCAGGTCATGCACTAGATGGGGGGCGTTGCGCTTGAGCAGCCCGCGCTCGTGCAGCGCCTCGCGCACCAGCGAGATGTTGCCCTGAGCGAGGTAGCGCACGCCGCCGTGCACCAGCTTGGTGGCGCGGCTGCTGGTGCCCTTGGCGTAGTCGTGGGCCTCCAGCAGCAGCGTCCGGTAGCCGCGGCTGGCCGCCTCCACGGCGGTGCCCAGCCCGCTGGCCCCGCCGCCGATCACCAGCACGTCCCATTCGGGCGTCCGCGTGATGTGTTCCAGAATGTCGTGCCGTGTATCGGTCATGCCGCTGTGTCCTCTCCTGAACCCTGACGACGGACGCTGCCGTCTGAACACCTGATCATTCCATAAGAACATCTGTTCATGTGTTCTCCGGATTGCCATCCGGCCCGCCTGAGCTGGCGCTCTTCAGCTCTCCCAGGCCATGCTGCGTTCCACCGCCCGTTTCCAGCGGTGCATGCGGGCCTGCCGCTCGTCACTGCTCATCTGCGGCTCGAAGTGGCGGTCCACCTGCCACTGCGCGGCGATTTCCTGCTCGCTCTCCCAGTACCCCACCGCCAGCCCGGCCAGATAGGCGGCGCCCAGCGCGGTTGTCTCGGTGACGTCGGGGCGCACCACCGGCAGCCCCAGAATGTCGGCCTGGAACTGCATCAGCGCGTCATTGGTGCTGGCGCCGCCGTCCACCCGCAGCTGCTGCAGCGACGCGCCCGAGTCCTGCTGCATGGCCGTGAGCAGCTCGGCGCTCTGGAAGGCGATGCTCTCCAGCGCGGCGCGCGCGATGTGGGCGCTGGTGGTGCCGCGCGTGATGCCCACGATGGTGCCGCGCGCGTAGCTGTCCCAGTACGGCGCGCCCAGCCCCACGAAGGCCGGCACCAGATAGACGCCCTCGCTGCTCTGCACCTGCGCGGCCAGCTGTTCCACGTCACCGCTGCTGCGGATGATGCCCAGACCGTCACGCAGCCACTGCACCACCGCGCCCGCCACGAACACCCCGCCTTCCAGGGCGTAGTGGGTGGGCTGCTCCCCCAGCCGCCACGCCACGGTGGTCAGCAGCCGGTGGTGGCTCGGCACCGCCTCGGTGCCGGTCTGCAGCAGCATGAAGCAGCCGGTGCCGTAGGTGTTCTTGGCCATGCCCACCTCCAGACACACCTGCCCGAAGGTGGCCGCCTGCTGGTCTCCGGCGATGCCCGCGATCCGGACCTGGGCGCCCAGCAGGCCGGCGGCGGTCTGGCCGTACACCTCGCTGCTGCTGCGCACCTCCGGCAGCAGCGCGCGCGGCACGTCCAGCAGCGAGAGCAGTTCGTCGTCCCACTCCCCGGTGTGGATGTTGTAGAGCAGCGTGCGGCTGGCGTTGGTCACGTCGGTGACGTGCAGCTGCCCGGCGGTCAGCTTGTAGATCAGCCAGCTGTCGATGGTCCCGAAGGCCAGCTCACCCCGAACGGCCCGCTCGCGGGCGCCCTCCACGTTGTCGAGCAGCCAGCGCACCTTGGTGCCGCTGAAGTAGGCGTCCAGCAGCAGCCCGGTCCGGGCCTGCACCAGCTCGGCGTGGCCCTGTTCTCGCAGCTGGTCACAGAAGGCGGCCGTGCGGCGGTCCTGCCACACGATGGCATTGTGGATCGGCTGGCCGGTCTGGCGGTCCCAGACGACCACCGTCTCGCGCTGGTTGGTAATCCCGATGGCCGCGATGTCGCTGGCCCGCAGGCCCGCGCTGCTGAGCGCCTCCTGCATCACGCCGCTCTGAGTGCTCCAGATCTCGTTCGCGTCGTGCTCCACGTGCCCCGGCTGCGGATAGATTTGGCGAAACTCCTTCTGTGCGGCGGCCCGGATGTTGCCGTCGTGGTCGAACACGATGGCGCGGCTGCTGGTGGTGCCCTGGTCGAGCGCGAGGATGTATTGGCGACCCTGCGTCATGGATGCTCCTTCTCGCGGCGCGTGACGACCGGCCCGTCCTCACTGGCCCGGCAGCTGACCCGCCCTGTGCATTGCCCTGTCTCGGTCCACTTTCACATCTCCACTGAACATCTGTCAAGGCGACGCGAACGATTGTCCACTGTGGCAGACCGGGCCGGTGGGGGAGCGGCCCGGCGTAGACTGGATGTTCATGAGTCAGGACACAGCGGCTCAGGCGGTGCAGGTCGCCCGCCTGTACTACCACCAGGGTCTCACCACCGATGCCATCGCCCGCGAGCTGGGGCTGTCGCGGCCCAAGGTGTCCCGGCTGCTGGGGTTTGCCCGGCGCAGCGGTCTGGTGGAGATCCAGATTCACGACCCGGCCGAGCAGCCGCAGACACTGGAGGCCCAGCTGCACGCGCGTTACCCGTTCCTGAAGGTGCTGGTGGTGGGCGTGCCGGGCGGCAGCGGCGAGGCGCTGTGGACCGAGCGGGTGGCGGTGGCCGCCGCCAGCGTGCTGAGCAGCCTGCTGCAGCCGGGCATGGTGGTGGGCCTGGCCTGGGGCAACACCCTGGACGCGGTGAGCCGCGTCCTGACGCCCAAGACCATTCCGGACCTGACGTTCGTGCAGCTGAACGGCAGCGCCAACGCCGCAGACTTCATGAGCGGCTTTGTGTCAGACACCATCCTGCGATTTGCCCGCAACTATGGGGCGCGGGCGCAGCTGTTTCCGGTGCCGACCTTTTTCGACGACCCGGCCACCAAGCAGGCGATGTGGCGCGAGCGCAGCGTGCAGCACGTGCTGGACCTGCAGGCGCGCGCCGACGCGCTGCTCTACAGCATCGGCAGCCACACCGCCCAGACGCCCAGCCACGTGTACGCCGCCGGCTACCTGGACGCGCACGATCTGGAAACCATGCAGCAGGAGGGCGCGGTGGGCGACATTGCCACGGTGTTCTATCGCCGCGACGGCAGCTTCGACGGCATCGCCCTGAACGCGCGCGCCAGCGGCCCGGACCTGCGGCTGGTGCAGCGCAACCGCATGGCAATCTGCGTGGTGAGCGGGCTGGGCAAAGTGGCGGCCCTGCACGCCGCGCTGGAGGGCCAATTGATGCGGCACCTGATCGTGGACGAGATGACGGCCCGCGCGCTGCTGCAGTACCCGGACGCCGGCCCCCCCGATGATGCACCGAACGCTGAACGTCCGCATCTAGCGCGCAGCCCGTCCAGCGATTAGATTGAACCGAATCCAAATCCACCTCAGCTGCCCGGTCTGCCGGGCGGCACAGGAGTTCCTATGCAGACCCCCCGCCTTGTTGCTCCCCTGGCCCTGATCACCGCGCTGCTGGCATCCTGTAACCAGACCGTCACCCTCACCACCGAGCAGCAGGTGCAGGCGGCCGTGACTACTACAGGCGTCGTGAACGCCAAGACCACGACCCTGACGGACGGCAGTGTCTACCTGACCGGCACCCTGAAGGGCAATGCCTTCGCGGCCCGTTTCCCAGCCAAGTGGAACGGCCAGAGCGTGCTCTCAGCGCACGGCTACGTCTACCCCGGCACCGCGGAGCGCACCCCGGACCTCAGCGACACCGTGCTGGCCAGCACCACGCCCGGCAACGAGCCGTCGCTGGGCCTGTTCCCCACCGCGCTCTCGCAGGGGTACGCCATCGCCAATACCGCGTACGCCAAGACCGGTTACGCGGTCAAGGAGGGTGTGGCCGCCAACAAGCAGCTGCACGACTTCATGAAGGCGGCCGGCAGCAAGAGCCAGTACATGACCGGCATCTCGATGGGCGGCAACATCACGGTGGCGCTGGTCGAGCAGTACCCGCAGGACTTCGTGGGAGCCATGCCGTACTGCGGCGTGGTGGCCGGCTGGCGCGCCGAGGAGCGCTACCTGCTGGACTTCCGGGTGGTCTACGACTACTTCACCAAGGGCACTGTCTATGCGTTGCCGGGCAACGGCGACGCCGTGACGGTCAACCCGGCGCTCACGCTGCCAGTGGTGCAACAGTCGGTCGTCGGGCTGTTCACCAAGGCGGCCCAGGGCGACCTGGCGGCGAAGGCGATCATCGGTCAGGTGTCGGCTGTCGTGGGCGCTCCGGCCGACCCGATCAGCTACATCACCGCGCTGGGCTCCACCGTCTACGGCCTGCAGGACTACCTGACCACCACCGGCGGCACCGGCTACAGCAACAAGGACAAGGTCTACGCCGGCAGCCAGAACGACGTGGCGCTCAACGCGGGCGTGCAGCGCATCAGCGCCAGCGCCGAGTCCAGCGCCTACCTGGACGCCAACTACACCCCCACCGGCAACTTCAAGGCCAAGATGCTCAGCTTCCACAACCTGGTGGACCCGCTGGTGCCGTACAGCTTTGAGCCGGAGTTCAAGGCCATCGTGAGCAAGGCGGGCAACAGCGCCAACCTGGTGCAGCAGGTGGTGGACGCCAACCCGGTCAACGCCGCCGACCCCTCCAAGGGCGGCCCCACCCACTGCTATTTCACGCCCAAGCAGGTCAGCTACGCCTGGAACGAACTGCGTGCCTGGGTGGACAACGGCGTGAAACCGGCCGAAGGTGAGAACATCACCAGCAAATAGACCCAGCCCCTTCCGGCCCGCACCCAGTGGGTGTCGGGCCATTTTTTTGTGTGTCAGACAGCCTTCAGACACTCTTTACCTGGGTGGCCCCTCAGGCTTACACTACAGGTCTAGAGCGGTGACGTCGGGGGGTGAGGTCGAGTGGGCAGCAAAGAGGAAATCCGGTCACGTTTGGAAATTTCAGACGTGATTGGCGAGTACGTGCAGCTCACGCCCGCCGGACGCGGCCGCCTGAAGGGGCTGTGCCCCTTTCACAAAGAAAAGACGCCCAGCTTTCAGGTGGACACCGAGCAGGGCTACTTCTACTGTTTCGGCTGCAAGGCGGGCGGCGACATGTTCAGCTTCGTGCAGCGTGTCGAGAACCTGTCGTTCGGCGACGCCATGCGCAAGCTGGCCGACAAGGCCGGCGTCACGGTCGAGACGCGGTACGGCGAGAAGTCCAGCCGCGACCTCTATGACGTCAACCGCTTCGCGCTGGAGTACTTCCGCGAGCACCTCCCCGGACCGGGCCTGGAGTATTTTCAGCGGCGCGGCCTCACCGACCACACCATCGAGCGCTTTGAGCTGGGGTACGCCCCGGACGGCTGGGACGGCCTGCTGAAGCGCGCCCGGGCGCGCGGCCTGAGCGAACGGCAGCTGCTGGAAGCGGGCCTGCTCAGCGAGAACGTGGAATCCGGGCGGGTCTACGACCGTTTCCGGGGCCGGGTGATGTTCCCGATCCGTGACCACCTGGGCCGGCTGGTGGGCTTCGGGGGTCGGGTGCTGGGCGACGAAAAACCCAAGTACCTGAACACGCCGGAAACCGAGGTGTTCCACAAGGGGGAGCTGCTGTACGGCCTGAACCTCGCCCGGGAGGGCATGCGGGATCAGACGTCGGCCCCGGAACTGGTGGTGGTGGAAGGCTACATGGACGTGATCGCCATGCAGCAGGCGGGGTTCAGTGGGGCGGTCGCCACCCTCGGCACCGCGCTGACCGCTGAGCACGCCACCCTGCTGTCCCGGCTGGGCGTCAGCAGCCTGAGCCTGATGTTCGACCGCGACGAGGCCGGGCTGAAGGCCACCCTGTCGGGGCTGGATCAGGTGGTGGGTGCCAGCTTCCGGGTGCGCGCCACCAGCGTGCCGAGCGGCAAGGACCCGGCCGACGCGATCATGTCGGGCGACATCGAGGCGGTGCGCCGGGCGCTGGCGAGCGGCATCGACGAGATCCGCTTTCAGGTGGACGCGCTGGTGCGCCAGCACGGGAGCAGCACCACCGAGGGCAAGCGGAAGATCCTGATGGCGCTGCTGCCGCGCATGCAGAACCTGGACCCCACCGACGACGGCGCCAAGGAAATGCGCCGGCTGGCCTGCGACGCGCTGGACATGGAACCGGCCCGGCTGGTGGAGTGGATCGCCTCCAAGGCCCGCCGCAAAACGCTCAGCGACACCCAGCTGGTGGGCATGAGCAGCAGCCGCAGCGAGGAGGATCACGAGCTGGCGCTGCTGCGGCAGATTCTGGTGAACCCCAACCTGCTGGCCAAGCTGGACGGCCAGACGCCCTGGCGCAACCAGACGGTCGGCAAGGTCATGCTGGCCGCGCAGGGCGCCAGCAGCCCGGATGCGATCCTGGAGCTGTTCCGGGGCCAGCCGGAGGAGCAGCTGCTGATCCGGCTGATGTTCGAGGGCCGTGACCCCGGGGCGCACTCGCGGGCCGCCGCCGAGGCCTACCAGCAGAAGGTGGGCGGCTACGCGGCCGCCGCCGTGGACGACATTCAGGTGGGGCTGACCATCGACTCGCTGCGCAGTGAGGTGGAGCTGCTCAAGGCCCAGATCTCCAGCGCCGCGCCGGCCGAACAGCTGACCATGTTGCGCCAGATCCAGGAATTGCAGCGCGCCATCGAAGCCGAGAAACGCACCCGCCGCAGCAGCTGAACCCCCCAATGGGCGGGCCGCCCGCTTGAGAAAGTTGTGAGATCTGGCCCGGTACACTCCGGTCAAGCTCGACGGGCCCTCACTGGGTCTGCCGTGCGCCGCTGATCACTTTCAGCCAGCGGCGCGTCCGCCCTTTCCCCACTGTCTCTCCCATCTGCTCCGGAAAGGCCCCATGCCCCACTGTGAAGCTCCTCAACCGCATCCGCGCTGTACGAGAACTGCAAGACCGCCGCTGCCAGACTGCCGGCCAGAGACCTATGAAGGCAGATGACGTGTTCCAGAGTACCCTCCGCGACCTGATGCGGCTGTATGCCCCCCAGGCCACCCTGCTGGCCCAGGTGGGCCATGACCTGCTGTGGGTTAGCGCCGATGGGCGCAGCGACCTGCAGGACGACCGCGCCCTGGTGCCGCCCGACGAATGGCTGGAGCGTGGTGAGCTGACCTGGCTGACGCGCGACGGCACGCTGCTGGGCCTGCTGTGGTCCGAGCATCAGCCGGTGTCGCCGGAGGCAGTGGAGTCGCTGACGCTGCTGCTGGTGGCGGCCCGGCAGGACCGCGGCAGCACCGAGAGCGGCCTGCTGATCAGCCAGCTCCCGGCCCCGGTGGCCTGGCTGGACGACACGCTGAAGTTCCAGCAGGTCAGCCAGCACTTTCTGACGCTGCACGGCCTGAGCGAGCCGCAGGTGGTGGGCCGCACTGTGCAGCAGGTGTTCCCGGAGCGTACCCAGCTGCCGCAGCTGCTGCAGCGCACATTGAGCGGTCAGCCGGTGCGGCTGCCGGTGGAGCGGGTGGCCGGACCGGCCGGCACCCTGTGGCTGCGGGGTGAGGCACGGCCGTACTTCGCGCGCAGCCGTGCCGGGCTGCTGTGGACCACCCAGGACGCCAGCGCCGAGCGCCAGCTGGGCCTGCAGCTCGACAGCCTGCTGGACGATGTGGACGCGCTGCTGGCCCTGCTGGACCATCAGGGCCGGGTGCAGAACGCCAGCGCCGCGCTGCTGGCGCTGAACCCGCCGCACGCCGCCGAACTGCTCGGCGCCCCGTTCTGGACCTGGCCGTGCTGGGAGCAGAGCCCGCAGCCGCAGCTGAAGGAGATGGTGGACCTGGCCCGCCAGGGCGGCGCGGCCCGCACCGACATCCGGCTGGTGGGCGGACGCCTGCTGCGGGTGAGCCTGCGCGGCGACCTGCCGGGCCGCGCGCTGCTCAGCGCCGAGTGCAGCGACCTGAGCGCCCTGCACGAGCTGGAAGAACAGGCCGCGCTGCACAGCAGCCTGCTGCGCGAGATCCTGAGCCGCAGCAGCGAGGCGACCCTGCTGCTCAACCAGAACGGCCGGGTGACGCTGGCCAACGAGGAGGCGGCCCAGCTGCTGGGCATTGACGCCAGCCGGCTGCTGGGCGCGCCCTTCGCCCGGCTGCTGGGCGACATGGGCGTGCAGGTCTATGACGCCAGCGGGCAGCATCGCCTGACGCACGACCTGTGGCCCAGAGAACTGGAACCGGCCGAGCAGGAGCTGACCCTGGTCAGCGCGACCGGGGTGCGCCGCACGGTGCGGCGGCTGCTCAGTCCGCTGCCGAACCTGGAGGGCCAACGGCCCGGCGCCATGCTGAACCTGCGCGACATCACGGCGCTGCGGCGGGTGGAGGCCCGGCTGCGCCACGACACCCACCATGACCCGCTGACCGGGCTGCTCAACCGCACCGGGCTGCGCGCCCAGCTCATGGAACAGCAGGGCCAGCCGCGCACGGTGCTGACGCTCAGCCTGGACGGCTGCTCGGCGCTGAGCGCCGCGCTGGGCCGCACCGCCAGCGACGCCCTGCTGATTCAGCTGGCGGCCCGGCTGCTGACCGGACGGCGCGGCAGCCAGGTGGCCCGCCTGAGCGACCACCGTTTCGCGCTGCTGGCTGCCCCGCGCTCCGACAGCCCCGAGCAGCTGCAGGTCACGGCCGAGCTGGAGCTGTATGAGCTGGAGCGGCTGCTGGCCGCGCCGTTCCGGGTGGCCGGGCAGCCACGCACCCTGAGCTTCACGGTGGGCGCGGCGCACGGCACCGTCTCGGCCGACGATGTGGAGGGGCTCTTGGTCCAGGCGGAAACGGCGCTGGTCTATGCCGCCCACCAGGGCGCCGGGCTCAGCGCGGTGTACCACCAGGCGATGCAGACGCAGGTGGCTCGCGACTTCCGGCTGGAGCAGGAGCTGCCCGGCGCGGTGATGGCCGGACAGTTCGCGCTGAGCTACCAGCCGGTGATCTCGCTGCAGACCGGTGAGGTGCAGAGCGCCGAGGCGCTGATGCGCTGGCATCACCCGGAACTCGGGACCCTGACCCCGGCGATGTTCCTGCCGCTGGCTGCCCGCACCCAGGTGATCGGGCAGCTGGGCGAGTGGGCGATTCAGGCGGCCATGCAGGACCGCGCCGCGTGGCAGCGCGCCCACCCTGGCGTGCGGGTGAGCGTCAACCTGAGCCTGGACGAACTGCTGCGCCAGGACGACCTGGAACAGCTGCTGCCGCTGCTGCACGCGCAGGGCGCCCCCGACTTCGAGATGAGCGCCGGCAGCCTGCTGCACTACTCGGAGCGCACCCTGAACCTGCTGGAACGGCTGCGTGAGGCGGGCGCGGGCCTGTGGGTGGACGACTTCGGCGACGGCGCGTCCAGCCTCACGGCGCTGGAACGCTTTCCGCTGAGCGGCATCAAGCTGCACCCCTCCTTTGTGGCGCGGCTGCCGCACGAGCGGGCGGTGCGGCTGCTGGAAGGCACCACCGCGCTGGCCTCCAGCCTGGGCCTGAGCGTCACGGCGGTGGGTGTAGAAACGGCCGAACAGCTGGAGGTGCTGCGGCAGGCGGGCGTGGGCGCGGCCCAGGGCTACCTGTACGCCGCCCCGATGACCGCCGGTGAGCTGAGCGGCTGGCAGTTGCAGCCGCACGGCGTGGTGGTGTAGCGCCGCTCAGCCGGGTGCGGCCAGCAGGTCCAGCCAGGCCGCACCCAGCTCGTCGGCCACGTCGGTGGCCACCAGCCCATAGCCATGCCGCGCCCCGGCCCGCTCTCCGGCGCGGGCGTGCAGCCGCACCCCGCACAGGGCAGCTTCCAGGGGGGACAGTCCCTGGCCCAGCAGCGCCGCGATGATGCCGCTCAGCGTGTCGCCCATGCCCGCGCTGGCCATGCCTGGGTGCCCACCGCGCGCCACGTACACCTCATCCGGCCCCGCGACGGTGGTGGGGCCACCCTTGAGCACCACCACGCCGCCGTACTGCTGCTGCAACTCACGGGCGGCCTTCAGCGGATCGGCCACGACCTCCTCCGTCGCGCAGGCCAGCAGCCGGGCCGCCTCGCCGGGATGGGGGGTCCAGACCACCCGGTCGTGGCCGTGGCCGCGCAGTCCCGGCTGCAGCGCGTCGGCGTCCAGCACGGTAGGCAGCTGCCAGGAGAGGGCCAGCCGGGCCAGCTGTTCGGCATCCGGCCCCAGGCCCATGCCCAGCGCCAGCGCGTCGGGCCGGGCGGCGTCCTGAAGCGTGCGGAGGTCCGGCTCGACCCGGACCATCAGCTCCGGCGCCACCCCCACCGCCAGCGGCCCCAGCTCAGGGGCGGCCGTGTAGAGCGTCACCAGCCCGGCCCCGGCTCGCAGCGCGCCCACACCGCTCAGCACCGGCGCGCCCACCGTGCCGGGATGCCCGCCCACCACCCAGACCCGGCCCGCCGTGCCCTTGTGAGCACCGGCAGTGCGGCGCGGCAGCAGGCGGCCCAGCTCGGCGTCCGTGGGCCGCAGGGCCACCGCCTGGGCCTGCGCCCAGCCGGGCGGCACCTCCAGGCTGGCCACCACCAGCTCTCCGCAGGCCACCGCCGCCGTGCCATACAGGTGCGCCGGCCGGGGGCCGGCGAAGGTGACGCTCACGGCAGCCTGGAGCACGTCATCCGGCGCCTGCGGGCTCCCGGCATCCAGCCCGGACGGCAGGTCAATCGCCACCACCGGCCGCCCCGACGCCCGCAGCTGACCGAGCAGCGCGGCCAGGGAGGCCCGCAGCGGCGGCACGAAGCCGGTGCCGAGCAGCCCGTCCACCACCACATCCGCGTCCGCGAGCGCCCGGCGCAGAGTGGCCGCGTTCAGGGCCAGCGGCGCGCCGTCCACCGCCCGGAACCGCGCCCGCTGCCGCCGCGCCAGCGGATGCCGGACCGGCAGGCCCAGCAGGTTGACCGGTTGCCCGGCCGCGAGCAGCAGCCGCGCCGCCACGTAGGCGTCTCCTCCGTTGGCGCCGCTGCCGGCCAGCAGCAGCACCCGCTTCCCCGGCCAGCGCGAGCACACCAGCTGCGCCACCGCCCGCCCGGCGGCCTCCATGCTCAGCTCCAGCAGGCCCGCCCGCTCCAGTTGCGCGTCCATCCGCCGCACCCCCTCAGAGGTCAGCACCGGCTCGGCTTGCATCAGGGCAGTCGGCACAATCATGCTGGCCAGCTTTGCCCGGCGCGGGGCCCGCTGTCAACGCCGGCGGCCCTACTCGTCCGAGTCGTCGTCCTCGTCGTCGCCTGGGTCATCCAGCGGGTCCGGAAGACCCCCGGCCAGCTCGTCCAGCGCCGAACGCAGCGCCTCAATGCGGCTGCGGCACACCTGATAGGCGACCTGCGCCTCCTCGATCAGTGGCAGCACCCGGTCCAGGTCGGCCTCGCCGCCGTCAAGTTCCAGCGCGATGCGCGACAGCACCCGGTAGGCCTCCTGGTAGGTGGTGGGAGCGGCAGGCTTGCGCGGCATGCCGCCCAGGATAGCAACGAACGTGCCCCCGCCGTGTGGCGGGGGCACCGGAAAGGAAGAGGGGGTTACAGCAGCTCTTCGGGCTTGAAGAACAGCCCCAGCTCGCGCTCGGCGCTCTCGGGGCTGTCGGAGCCGTGCGTCACGTTCTCGCCGGTGGTGGTGGCGTAGTCGGCGCGGATAGTGCCGGGCGCGGCGTTGGCGGGGTTGGTGGCGCCCATCATGCCGCGCCAGCCCAGGATGGCGTTCTCGCCTTCCAGCGCGATGGCGACCACCGGGCCGCTGGTGATGAAGGTCACCAGTTCACCGAAGAAAGGCCGCTCCTTGTGCTCGGCGTAATGGGTCTCGGCCAGCTCACGCGGAATCACGAACTGCTTGAGGCCCACCACGCGGTAGCCCTTGCGCTGGATGCGGGCGAGAATCTCGGCGGTCAGTCCACGCTGCACGCCGTCGGGTTTGATCATGGCAAAGGTGCGTTCCATACAGGGAGGAGCATAGCGGAAGACGGGCGCGGGCGCGAACCCGGCCACACGGCGCGGTTTAAGACCCTGTCCAGGCAGCTTACAATGGGCGCGTGACTGCCACCCACCCCCGACCCTCACCGATCGCGGCACGCCTGAGTCTGGCGTTTGCCGTCGTGGCGGTGATCGGCCTGTTTGTATTTCCGTACGGCACCTTCACCCGCGACAGTTTCTCGGCGGCGGCCACCATCCAGCGCTTCCCCGCCGGAGTGCTGGACTACACCGGCTTCGCGCCGCGTACCCTGCCCGCCATGACCCCGGCGCTGGTCGCCGGCTGGGTGGCGCTGGTGGCGCTGCTGCTGAGCATCTACGCCGCCGCGCGCCGGCAGTGGTGGCTGTGGACGGCCGGACTGGTCGCGCTGGTGGCCACCGTGGCGGCCATGCTGCTGTTCGAGGGCGCGCTGGGCCGTGAAGTGCAGGCGCAGCTGGCCCAGGGCCTGCGGCTGCGGCGCATTCCCTTCGCCACCGGCGGCCCCAGCATGGCGATGTTCTTTCTCCTGCTGGGCGGCCTGGGCGTCACGCTGGCCGGGCTGAGCCAGTACACCTCCTGGTGGAACCGCCTGAACCGGCTGCGCGGCCTGCTGGTGCCGCTGGTGGCCATCGGGCTGGCGATCGTGGTGGGCGCCCTGGTCGTTCTGATCGTGCAGCCGATCCCGATTCCGCAGGGCACCACCATCGCCCTGACGGCCCTGAGCGGCTTCATCGGCAAGGCCGACGTGGTGTGGTTCGTGTACAGCACCCTGTTCGCCCCGCTGACCAACCTGGGCGACTTCTTCGACAGCCTCAAGCTGGCCACCCCGCTGATCTTCACCGGGCTGGCGGTCGCGTTTGCCTTCCGCAGCGGCCTCTTCAACATCGGCGCGCCGGGGCAGCTGACCGCCGGCGCGGTGGCCGCCATGTTCGCCGGGGTGTACCTGCCGCTTCCGGGCCCCCTGCTGCTGGTCGCCTCGGTGGTCGCAGCGGCGCTGGGCGGCGCGCTGTGGGGCGCGATTCCGGGGCTCCTGAAGGCGCGGTTCGGCAGCAGTGAGGTGATCAACACCATCATGCTCAACTACATCGCCAGCGCCATCTTCATCTTTCTGCTGGGCAACAACACCTACCAGTTCTTCGGGCACACCGTCAACCTGCCGTTCAAGGCGCCCGGGTCCAACCCCAGCAGCCTGGAGCTGCAGCCGGGTGCCCGCCTCTCCCCCATCTCTCAGGTGCTGGGCCTGACCGACATCGGGGCCGATACCCTGACGCTCGGACCGATTTTCGCGGTGGCGGGCTTTCTGGCGGCCTTCTACGGGCTGCGGCGCAACCGCTGGCGGGTGCCGATCGCGGTGGCGGCGGCGGTGGTGCTGGGCGCGCTGACCTGGCGGCTGGGGATTCCAGTGCAGGTGAACGGAAATCTGGCGGCCAGCAAGCTGAACACCAGCTTCCTGCTGGCCCTGCTGGCGCTGATCGGCTTCAGCGTGCTGATGTGGCGCACCGCGACCGGCTTCGCGCTGCGGGCGGTGGGGCTGGCACCCAAAGCGGCCGAGTACGGCGGCATCAGCGTGGCGCGCAACACCATCCTGGCCATGACGCTGGCCGGCGCCTTCGCCGGGCTGGCCGGCACCCACTACGTGATGGGCGGGGCGCTCGACGAGTACCGCCTGAAGCAGAACATTCCGGTGAACGTGGGTTTCGATGGCATCACGGTGGCGCTGATGGGCCAGAGCACTCCGGTGGGCGTGCTGGTGTCCAGCGTGCTGTTCGGCACGCTCGACACGGGCGGCCTGTACGTGGACCAGAAGCTCGACGGCGTGAACAAGGACATCGTGAACGTGCTGAAGGCGCTGATCGTGCTGTTCATCGCGGCCGGCGGCTTCCTGAGCCGGCGCGTCACCGATCCGCCGCCGCCCGCGCTGGTGCAGGCGGTGGACGCCGGACTCAACATCGACAAGGCGGCCGTGGCGGTCGAGACGACCACACCGGCCAAGGCGGGCCTGCCCAGCCTGGGCCAGAGCAGCGTGGACCTGGGCCGCGCCGCCACCGACCACACGCCCGGCCCGGAAGATCCGGACGAGCCGCGCGTCGACGCGTCGAAGCGGGGAGGACGCTAGATGGACTTTTTCGCTCAACTGCTGACCACGGCCTTTCTGGCCACCTTCATCCGCAGCACGGTGCCCTTGCTGCTCACCGCGCTGGGTGGGCTCTACAGCGAGCGCAGCGGCGTGGTCAACATCGCGCTGGAGGGCCTGATCATCTTCGGCGCGCTGAGCGGCGCGGTGGTCACGCAGCAGCTGGACCCCTACCTGGGCGCGGCATCCCCCTGGGTCGGCTGGCTGGCCGGCGCGGTGGTGGCCGGCTTCATCGCCTGGATCCACGCGCTGCTCAGCATCAAGTACCGCGCCGACCAGATCATCAGCGGCACGGCCATCAACCTGCTGGCCACCGGCGTGCCCCCGGTGGTGCTGACCGCGCTCTACAACAACAGCACCGACAGCCCCGCCGTGGAACACAGCCTGCCGATCTGGGGCGCCGGCGACTTCCGCTTCAGCCCGCCCGCTTACCTGGCGTTTCTGGCGGTGGCCATCAGCTGGTACGTGCTGTACCGCACCCCCTACGGCCTGCGGCTGCGCGCCACGGGTGAGCACCCGGGCGCGGCGGCCAGCATGGGCGTCAACGTGCGGCGCATCCGCTACAGCGCCGTGATCCTGTCGGGCGTGCTGGCCGGCTCGGCCGGGGTGTTCCTGAGCATCGGCAACCTGACCTCCTACGTGCGCAACATCTCGGCCGGGCTGGGCTTCATCGCGCTGGCCGCCCTGATCTTCGGACAGTGGCGGCCACTGGGCGTGCTGGGCGCCACGCTGCTGTTCGGGTTGCTGCAGGCGCTCAGCATCCAGCTGGACGGCAGCAACCTGCTGCCGAGCAGCCTGGTGCAGGCGCTGCCCTACCTGATCACCATCCTGGCACTGATCTTCACCGGGCGCGGCGCCGCGCCCCGCGCGGTGGGTAAACCGTACGACGGCTGAGCCGCTTCCGGGCGGCTCATGAGTCCGCTCTAGACTTGCCGCACCCCAGAAGGAGTGTCTGTGCCGATGAGCTTTGGCAATGAACTGAAAACCGCGCGCGAGGCTCAGGGTCTGAGCCTGCAGGACGTCGCGCAGCGCACCCGCATCCGCACCGACTACCTGCGCGCGCTGGAAGCGCAGGACCTCCCGGTGCTGCCGGAACGCACCCTGACCCGCTCGTACCTGCAGCAGTATGCCCGCGCGCTGGGCCTGGACCCCGCTCCCCTGGCTCAGGAATACGACCGGCTGGTTCCGCAGTCGCGGGAGCTGACGCAGGCGACGCTGGGACCGGCGTCGCAGGCCACCCGCGCCCGGACCGGCCGGGTATCGGTGCCGCCCCGCCGCCCTCCGCGCCCCGGATTGCCGGTGGGGCTGCTGGGCAGCGTGGTGGCCGTCGCGCTGGTGCTGGGCGTGGCCGGGTACTTCGGCTACACCGCCTATCAGGCGCAGCACGGTGCCACGGCCAACGCGCCCACCACCGAGGTGGCGCTGCCCAGCACCCGGCAGGTGAACCTGACCGTCAGCAGCACACCCACCGGCGCGCGGGTGTACGTGGACAACCGCTACCTGGGCCTGACGCCCATCCAGGGCTGGCCGCTGGACGCCCGCGACCGCGCAGAGCTGCGGGTGGAGTACGGAGGCCGCCAGACCTACAAGGAGACCCTGAAACTCCAGAGCGACCGCACCCTCAGCGTGAAGCTGGCCCCGGCCGGTCAGGTGTCCAGCGCCAGCACGCCCACACCGTCCACCCCCCGGGTGAGCGCCACGGCGGCCCGCACTCCCGCCCGCACCCCCAGCACCCCGGTCGCCGCCACCCCCAGCGCCCCCGCCCCGCCGGCGGCCGGTCGCGTGCGGCTCAGCTTCCGGGGCGCCTCCTGGACCCTGGTCACGGACCGCTCCGGCCGGGTGCTGTACCGGGGCACGCCGTCTCCGGGCACCAGCCGCGAGTTTCCCAGCGGCGTCACCATCCGCACCGGCAACGCGGGCCAGGTGACGGTGCTGGTGAGCGGGCGGGCGGCCCAGCCGTTCGGGGGCGCCGGTCAGGTCGTCACCCGGCGCTTCTGAGGGCGGCGGTTCCGGCCCACCCGCGTGCCCCTCACAGCCGCCGCACGGGGCGCTGGGGGGCCGTGTTACCTTGAAGCCCGGAGGTTCTTTTGTCTCAGCCCCAGGATGTTCGTGTGTCGCCGTCGCGCCGGGATACGGCTTTTCAGTACGTGTGGCGCAGCCCATGGGTGCGGACGCTGGTGTTCCTGCTGGCCATCTATCTGGTCTACCGGCTGGTGGGTCAGGTCACGCACGTCATCGTGCTGGGGCTGATCGCCTACGTGATCGCGTATCTGGCCCATCCGCTGCTGCGGCTGCTGGAACAGCGGCGCATTCAGCGCGGCGTGGGCGTAGCGTTGGTGGTGCTGCTGATTCTGGGCCTTGTGGCGCTGGCGTCCACCCTGCTGGTCACGGTGGTCAGCCAGTTCTATACCCTGATTCAGCAGCTGCCGGAGCTGACCACGAAATTCCTGGGCTGGTTCCAGAATCTGGCCGAGCGCTTCACCTTCCTGAGCCCCACCTCTGAACAGCTGCAGAAGCTGACCCAGAACGGCGCCACCACCATCCAGAAGTACCTGTTGCCGTATATCGGGCGCTACCAGGGCCAGCTGGTGGGCGGCGTATTCAGCGTGGCGAGTTTCGTGGCGGAGATGTTTGCGGTGCTGATCCTGAGCATCTACATGATGCTGGACTACGAGAAGATCGGGCTGACGCTGCTGCGCATCTTCCCGCGCACCTGGCAGCCGTTCGTGCTGGACCTGTCGGCCAACGTGGGCACGGCGGTGGGCGGTTACCTCAAAGGGCAGCTGCTGATCGCGGCGTTCGTGGGGATCTTCGTGTGGATCGGGCTGACCATCGGCGGCATTCCCAGTGCCGCCGCCATCGGGTTCCTGGCGGGCCTCTTCAACATCGTGCCGTACCTGGGCGTGGTGATCGCCATCACGCCGGCGCTGCTGCTGGCGGTGCCGGCCGGCGGACTGATCAAGATCGCCATTGTGGTGGTGGTGTTCGTGCTGGCCAACCAGATCGAGGGGCATTTCCTGTCGCCGATCGTGCTGGGCCGCACCACCAACCTGCACCCGGTCACGGTGGTGCTGGCGATCCTGACCGGCCTGACCATGATGGGCATCACCGGCGCGCTGCTGGCCGTGCCGCTGGCCGCGCTGGGCAAACTGCTGCTGCAGGAGTACTACTATCCCAGCCGGGTGTACCGCGACGGCCCCTAGCGGGCAGAAGAACCGCCTGAGGGCCGGGAATCCCGGCCCTTTTTTCAGCCCTCCGCTTCCAACAGCTCCACCTGCCGGCCATCCGGGTCCAGCACAAACGCCATCGGTTTGCCGGTGGGGCTGAGGCCCAGTTCCCGGCTGAAGGGAACGCCGTCCTGGCGCAGCCGCTCGGCCAGCGCCGTCAGGTCCGGCACCACCACGGCCACGTGTTCCATCCAGCTGTGCGGCGCCCCCACCGGGCTGGCCGGGGCCGGATGGTTGGGGTGGTCCAGGATGATCGGCGGCTCCTGTGCGGCCTGAACCTCGAAGAACTGCAGCCGACCGCCGCCCTCGAAGCTCAGCACCAGCCGCCGCCAGCCCTCGGACGTGACCAGGTCCTTGGTGACGCTGGCGCCCAGCGCCGCGTAGAAGCGAGCGATCCGGCCGGCGTCCGGCGTGACGAACGAGACGTGTTTGAGCATGCAGGCAGGGTAGCAGCCGGCTTGCCGCTCCAGGCCTGATTTGTCCCGGCCCGGCTGTGCCATGATCCGGGTATGGAATACCGCAAGTTGCAGGGCACCGACCTGACCGTCTCGGCGGTGGGCTTCGGTGTGTGGACGGTGGGGACCACCTGGTGGGGCGTCAAGGACGAGCAGCTGGGCAAGCGCCTGCTGCGCCAGGCGTTCGAGCGCGGCGTGACGCTGTTCGACAACGCCGACACCTACGCCTCCGGCCGGGCGGAGGAACTGCAGCGTGAGGCGCTGCACGACGTGCGCGACCAGATCGTGGTGGCCACCAAGTTCGGCTACGACATCGTGAACCACCCGGAGCGCCCCGGTCAGCAGGAGCGCCCGCACGACTGGTCGCCGCAGTACATGCGCCGCGCCCTGGAGGCCTCGCTCCGGCGGCTGGGCACCGACCGCATCGACTACTATCAGCTGCACAACCCGCGCTTGGACGCCATCGAGCAGGGCTCGGCGCTGGCCGACGACCTGTTTGCCGAGCTGGAACAGGCCAAGGCGGAGGGCCTGATCCGCGCCTACGGCACCGCGCTGGGGCCAGCCCTCAATGAGCGCCAGATCGAGGAGGGCGTCGCCAGCCTGCGGCGCGGCGCCCCCACCCAGATCATCTACAACCTGCTGGAGCAGGTGCTGGGCGAGCCGGTGCTGGCCGAGGCCGAGCGGCTGCAGGTGGGGGTGCTGGCCCGCGTGCCGCACGCGTCCGGGCTGCTGGAAGGCTACATGACGGCCGACACCACCTTTGAGCCGGGCGACCACCGCAACTGGCGCCTCACCACCAACGAGCGTCGCAAGGCCTGGATGGAGGACGGCCTCAAGAAGGTCGAGCAGCTGCAGCCGTTTCTGGAAGGGCGCAGCATCGGTCAGCTCGCGTTGCAGTTCGCGCTGCACAGCCCGCTGATGGCCTCGCTGATCCCCAACATCTACGACGAGCAGGGACTGATCAGCTACACCTCGCTGGACGATGCCCGCCCGCTCTCGGACGACGAGTACGGACAGATTCAGGCGCTGTACGCCCAGAACTTCGGCCTGAACACCAGCCTGATCGGTGAGGTGGTGCGGTGACGGACGACCAGAGACCTTCCCAGGCGCCCGAGACGCCGCCCACCCCCGCGCGCCCGGCCGGACGGCCCAAGATGATGGTGGACCAGGACCCCAGCGGGCAGGTGACCGGCCGTGAGGCCGACCGCGCCCAGCGCCAGTTCCTGCAGTACGCCTTCTACAAGCTGGACCCCAGTTTCCGCCGCCTGTCCACGCCGGACCGCGAGGAGCTGAAGGCCGAATTCCTGCAGGCGGCCGAGGGCTGGGAGCAGGACGCGCCCGCGCAGGCGGGGTTGATCCAGCGCAGCTATTCGCTGGTGGGCCTGCGCGCCGACGTGGACTTCATGCTGTGGCGCATCTCCTTCGACCCGGCCGAGTTCCAGCAGGCGCAGGCGCGGCTCAACCGCACCCGGCTGATGGGCTACCTGACCCAGCCGTACAGCTACCTCTCGATGCAGAAGCGAAGCCAGTACGTCAACCGCATCGAGGGCAGCGGGCACGGGCTGGAGGTGCTGCCGGGCCAGGGCAAGTACCTGTTCATCTACCCCTTTATCAAGACCCGGCCGTGGTACCGGCTGACGCCGCACTCGCGCCAGGGCATGATGGACGAGCACATCAACGCCTCGGCCCCGTTCAAGGGCGTGCGCATCAACACCAGCTACAGCTACGGCATCGACGACCAGGAGTTCGTGGTGAGCTTCGACAGCGACTACCCGCAGGAGTTCGTGGACCTGGTGCACCGCCTGCGCTACACCGAGGCCAGCAGCTACACCCTGCGCGACGTGCCGATGTTCACCTGCCGCAAGCGCAGCCTGCTGGACCTGCTCAACGACCTGGGCTGAAGGCGGCCCACAGGCAAGGGCACGTGGATCAGGGGTCCACGTGCCCTTGCCGTTTCCCTTTACTGCCGGTAGACCAGCGTGCCCTTGGCCACCAGCTGCAGCTGCACCGGTCGCTCGTCGCCGCCGCGGCTCACCGTCAGCTGCACCGTGTCGCCGATGTGCCGCCGCCGGATCTCGAACATCACGTCGTCGGCGCTGCGGGTCCGGACGCCATCCACGGCCACCACCACGTCGCCGTGACGCTTGAGCGTGCCGTCCTGGGCCGTCTGGGCCGCCTGCAGGCCTGCGCGCGCCGCCGGGCCGCCCGGCACCACCGAGGCCACCACCCCGCCGGACACGGCGCCTGCGCCCTGGGCGTCCGGCTGGAAGTACAGCCCGATGGCCGGCACGTCCCGCTTCACCCCGGCGCGCAGCTCAGTGATCAGCTGCTCGCCGGCGCTGACCGGCACCGCGTAACTGGTGATGGTGCGGTTCTGGTCATCGACCCGGATGTAGCTCACCACCCCGATGGCCTGTCCCTGCTCATTGATGATCGGGCCGCCGCTGTCACCGGGGGCCAGCGGGGCATTCATCTCCAGCGTGCGCTGAGGAAAGTCCACCCGGCCCGCCTGCGCGCCCAGCCGCAGCAGCCGGCCCCGGCGCGGCTGCAGAAAGTCGCCGCCGCTGTTGCCTACCGCCAGCACGCTCTCGCCCACCTGCGGGCTGCCGGGCGCCAGATTCAGGTACGGGACGGTGCCGCGCGTGCCGATCTGCAGCAGCGCCACATCGGCGGCGTTGTCGAAGCCCACCACCCGCGCCGAGAAGGTCTGGTTGCTCACGGTCCGCACCAGAATGGTCTTGGCGCCGTCCACCACGTGGTAGGCGGTCAGCAGCAGGCCCCCGCTGCTGATGAAGAAGCCGCTGCCCAGCCCGCCGCTGCCGTCGGCACTCAGCTGCTCGATGCGCACGCTGGCAGGCCGCACCCGGTTGAACAGGCTGCGGGCATCCTGCGGCAGCGGGTCGGTCAGGCTGGGGGCCGGCTGCACCCCGAAGGGAAACTGGACCGGCGAGTGGGCGTCACGCGGAGACAGGTAAGCGGCCAGCGCCACCAGCAGCAGGATGACCGGCCAGGGAGAACGCCTCATGCTGCCCACTGTAGCCCGCCCGGGTGGGCCGCGCCGTGCCAGATGGCACGATAGCGGGCGCTCCAGGTGGGCCCACGCGCTAGCCTGAGCGGCGATGACCGTGCAGAGCGCCTGCTGGCTGATGAAGACCGAGCCCGACGTGTTCGGCTACCCGGACCTGGAGCGGGTGGGCCGTGAACCCTGGAACGGCGTGCGCAACTACCAGGCGCGCAACTTCCTGCGCCAGATGCAGCCGGGCGACCGGGTGCTGATCTACCACAGCAATGCCCGGCCCACCGGCATCGCGGGGGTGGCGCAGGTGGTGAGCGCCGCCTACCCCGACGACCTGCAGTTCCGGCCGGAGAGTCCTTACCACGATCCCACCTCCCCGCCGGACGCGCCGCGCTGGAGCATGGTGGATGTGGCGCCGTTGCGGGCCTTCCCACGCCTGCTGTCGCTGGAGCAGCTGCGCGAGCTGCCCGAGTGGCAGGACTCGCCGCTGCTGCGGCGCGGCACCCGCCTGAGCGTGCTGCCGGTAACCGCGCCGGAGTACCGGGCGGCGCTCCGGGCGGTGGGGCTCGATGATCTCGCTTGAGCCGCTGCACCTCCGGCACCTGCCACTGCTGCACCGCTGGCTGCAACAGCCGCATGTCCAAGCCTTCTGGGACGACGGTGACCGCACCCTGGAGCTGGTGGAGCAGCACTACTTCGGGCCGGACCGGGCGCAGGAGGCCTTCATCCTGAGTGAACGGGAGCAGCCGTTCGGCTACCTGCAGCTGGACCCGGTGGGACCGGACGACCCGCTGGCCGCCTGGCGAGCCGATCAGGGCGAGACCTGGGCGCTGGACCTGCTGATCGGTGAGGCCGACCGGACCGGACAGGGGCTCGCGGCCCGGTCCATCGGCACGCTGCTGGGCAGCTGGCCGCAGCGGCACCCGCACTGCCGCCGCCTGCTGACCGACTCGGACGTGCGCAACGGGCGGGCACTCCGGGCCTGGCAGAAGGCCGGCTTCCGGCCGCTGGGTCCGGCCACCCTGGATGGCTATGAAGCCCTGATGATGGCCTATGACCTGAAACAGTGGCTGTAAGACCGCTGTGAGGTGCAGTGGCCCACACTACGCTCATGGAACTGCTGCTGACGCTCTCGGCCACCGTGCTCGCCTTCGTCCTCGCCGTACGGGCACAGCAGACGCGTTCCCAGGTCGCGTTGTTGCGTGTTCATGTGCGATCCACCTCCTCCCGCCGCTGAAGCGTCATCTTTCTCCCTGCATTCCGTCCTGCATCGTCCTGAGTGAGCCGCCTCCCGCCGCCTGTCTCCTTCTGATGTCCTCTCCTGACCGACCCCGCCTGCTGCCCCCCCGGTCAGCGGGCGGTGTACTTTAGAATGGCCGGCATGACTGCTGCCCTCACGCACCCGGATGTGCGCTTTCCCCTCGACGACGCCACCGGTTCGGTGGCCCTGATCCAGCACGTCGGGGACGACAAGATGATCGTGAACGCCGCCCGGGTCAGCTTCGGCGGCGACAGCGCCCTGCCGATGACCGCCCGCGACAGCAAGCTGATCCGGTACCTGCTGCAGCACCACCACGGCTCGCCGTTCGAACACAACCTGATCACCTTCAAGGTGGTGTGCCCGATTTTCGTGGACCGCCAGATGGTCCGGCACCGGGTGGGCGTCAGCAAGAATGAGATCTCGGGCCGCTACGTGGAGATGCAGGAGCGGATGTATCAGCCGGGCACGTTCCGTCGGCAGGCGCCCAGCAACCGGCAGGCCAGCGTGGAGGACGACGGCACCCTGGATCAGGCGGCAGCCGCCCGCACCTGGGAGGCCGCCTGGCAGGCCAGCTATGCGGCGTACCAGCAGCTGCTCGCGCTGGGCGTGACCCGCGAGCAGGCCCGGGGCGTGCTGCCGCAGGCGATGTACACCGAGAGCTACTACACCTTCAATGTCCGCTCGCTGCTGCACTTTCTGGAACTGCGCGACCACGAGGGCGCCCAGTACGAGACCCGGCTGTACGCCCGCGCGATGGGCGAGCTGGCCGAACCGCTGTTTCCGGTGACCTTCGCCGCGTGGCGTGAGCTGCACACCGTTGGATGACGGTTGCCTGAACGCAGCCCCAACGCCTGCTGGCGGCGTTCGCCTCACCTGCTGGGTAAACTGCCCAGATGAAGCCTGCTGATCTGTACGCCCTGGTGCGTGACGCGGCTCTGGCGTTCAGCCAGGACAATGCCCCCCGGCTTTCGGCGGCGCTCGCCTATTACGCCTTCAGCGCGGTGGCTCCGCTGCTGTTTCTGGTCACGGTGATCGCCGGGTATTTCCTGGGGCAGGCGTCGGTGCAGCAGCAGCTGCTGGAGGGCATCGGCGGCAGCGTCAGCCCGCAGGTCGCGGAGTTCATCCGCACGCTGCTGCCCAAAGCTGCCCCCTCCAACGCCATCACTGTGGCGAGCATCATCGGCGCGGTGACGGTGTTCCTGACGGCCACCGGCCTGTTCGTGCAGCTTCAGGCGTCGCTCAACAGCCTGTGGGGCTCGGACCCGCCGCCGGTCCAGAACCTCTGGACGCTGATCCGCACCCGCCTGATCGCCTTCGCGCTGGTGGTGTTCTTTGGGGCCCTGATCATCGCGTTTCTGGCGGGCAACACCTACCTGTCGGCCATTGCCGAGGGTCTAGGCAACACCATCGGCCTGGGCGCCTTTTTTGTCCGGCTGGGGTCGCTGGTGATCGGCAGCCTGTTCTTCACGCCGGTCTTTGCGGTGATCTACAAGTTCCTGCCGGCGGTCAAGCTGCAGTGGCGCGAGGTCTGGATCGGGGCAGCCATCACCGCCACGCTGTTCACCATCGGGCAGACGCTGATCGGGCTGTATTTCGGCCGGACGGCGGCCAGCAGCGCCTACGGCGCGGCCGGCGCGCTGTTCCTGATGCTGCTGTGGATCTACTACAGCAGCATGCTGGTGTTCTTCGGGGCCGAGATTACCTGGGTGTATTCGCAGCGCTACGGCACCCAGGCGGGCGGCGCCGGCAACCCCACCAAGAAGGCGGCGGTGGCGCAGCAGGGCGGCGAGATCGGCACCCACATCAGCGCCAGCGAGGCCGAGGCCATCCGCAAGACGCCGCCGGAGCG